>CAMYJJ010000048.1 GCA_947258735.1 Thermodesulfovibrionia bacterium
GACGTTGAAGGTATAGATGCATTTGGAATAGACAGGGTGGATATTGCAAAAAAGGGAGTGGACGGGTATTTCAAGATGATTTTCGATGACGGGTTTTTTCATGCTGATCCCCATCCGGGACATATATTTGTTATGCCTGACGGCAGGATAGGGCTGATGGATTACGGCATAGTGGGATGGCTTACCCCTGAACTGATGGAGAACATTGCCAGTGCTTTTCTTGCTGTTCTGTCAAAGAATTATGACCGTCTTGTAGACCTGTATATCGACCTCGGCCTGGTTTCCGATGAAGTCGACATTGACACCTTCAAGAGAGAGTTCAGGTCTGATATTATTTATCTTCTTGAGCCGCTGTATGACCTCTCAATCTCGGAAGTCAACTTCCCTGAGTACCTTGAGGCGCTGACCCATCTTGTGATCAAGCACGGTCTCAAGGTCCCCTCAGAGCTGCTCCTGATGAACAAGACCATGCTTATCCTCGATAATATCGGAAGACAGCTTGACCCTGATTTCAACCTTATGTCAGCTGCAGAACCATATGCAAGAAAGCTCGTGCAAAAGCGTATGAGTCCCCAGCGGATTCTGGACAAATCAAGGGCGAATTTTGAAGAAATAGGAGACCTGCTTGTAGACACGCCACGGCAGATGAACAGGCTTCTGCGAAAGACCTTGCGGGACGATCTCAGTTTTAAAATTGATCCTGTTGGTATGGACAGGCTGATAAAGGACATTGACCGCTCGAGCAACCGCATTGCCTTCAGTTTAATAGTAGCATCAATTATTATAGGTTCATCCATGCTGATACAGTCAGATATCGGGGGAAAAGTCTTTGGGTTTCCAACAATCGGCGCCATAGGGTTTCTGGTTGCTATTATTCTGGGTATAAGACTTCTTATATCCATCTTAAGGTCAGGACGTCTTTAGTTTACGAGATGGGTTAGCGTCTGTAGTGGAAGCTGCTATTTGTCACCCTGAATTTATTTCAGGGTCTCACAACATATGTAAACATGAGATTCTGGAACCCGATACGGGTCTTTGCTATGGGTCGCTGCGACAAGTTCAGAATGACAGTTATGAAAAGTTTGGATATTAATAACAGGCATTAATTAACCGGAATATAATTATTTATGAATCTGAAGATAGTATAAATTAGAATAAAAGTAGTAAATTGAATTTATGCTTATAAGATGAATATACTAGAGATAGGACATAATTCAGGGAGGTATTACCATGACGGTTGATGAGTTGAAAACATATTGTAACGGAGAATTCACGCATATTAACAGGATTGTGGATGAGTTGCATTCAGTTTATAAACCGGACAGCACAGACCACACGGTTACTGAGCAGGCAGCAATTGCGGCCTTTTTAATCAACATATACAGTGGAATAGAAAATATATTAAAGCAGGTGCTTACGTTTGATAAACTGGATGTAGGTGATTCTCCGGACTGGCATGAAAAGGTGTTGCGAAAGTCCGGTGAAATAGCGATATTGCCTCCTGACCTTATTCAGCTTCTTTCTAAATACCTGGCTTTCAGAAATTATTTTTTATATACCTATATCTTTAATATCAAATGGGACGATATAACATACATGGTAGATGCGGCCCGGGATGTTGTAGCAAATGTACATTCTGAGGTTGATGATTATATCCAGTCGATTTAAGGGTAAAAGGGTATCTTTAGAGCATTCAATGGAGAACTGTACTGAAAACATTTATTGAATATTAATCTGTTATCTCATCACTTGAACCCTTGACCCCTTGACTCCTATTCCGTTATATCAACATGGATAAATATTTGTTCACGTTCTATAATACTAGCCTTGTAATCTGAAATTAATAACATGAGGAGGAAAGATGAAAATTATCATTCTATTGATCGGGATATTTGTGCTGACACACCCTGGACAGGCAGAGGAGTCACTATTAAAAACCAAAAAAGACAAAATAAGCTATGCCATTGGAATGGATATCGGTAAGAACCTGAAAAAACAACCGGTTGAACTTAATCCCGAAACCATCTCCCAGGGACTATGGGACGCAATGAATGACGGCAAGACATTGATGACAGAGCAGGAATACATGGAAACCATGACATCCTTCAGAAATGAATTAAACCAGAAACAGACAGCCCAGATGAAAGAGGCTGGTGATAAGAATAAAAAAGAAGGTGAAAAATTTCTTGCTGATAACAAGAACAAAGAGGGAGTGCTCACTACGGCAAGCGGCCTGCAATATAAAGTTATTACCAAAGGGACGGGAGCTTCTCCTAAAGCGACGGATACGGTGAGTGTTCATTACAAGGGCACCTTGATAGATGGGAAAGAGTTTGATAGCTCCTACCGTCGCGGACAGCCTGCATCATTTCCGGTTAATGGCGTTATTAAGGGCTGGACAGAAGCGCTGCAGCTCATGAAAACTGGATCAAAGTGGCAGTTGTTTATCCCCTCAGACCTGGCCTACGGTGAGCGGGGAGCAGGACGTGATATAGGGCCGAATTCAACACTATTATTTGACGTAGAGCTGCTGTCGATTAAAGAATAATCAGATGCAATTGGAGAAATTATTTATGCTGCAAACGAGAACAATGGTGATCATGGTCTTTTTGGTAAGTTTGTTTATCGGATGTTCGGCAATAAGCAGTATCAGGAATGATACAAATACATTAAGGGATTCAAATAAGATAAAGAGCGTGTCTGTATTACAATTCACCTGTTCAGATTCTGATGTAGCTAATACTGTACGAAACCTTATTATCGATTCTTTACTCACACAATACACCGTGGTCATAGGTAGTGGAGCAGATGCGGTAATTAAAGGGACAATAATCCTTTCAAGTGATAAGGCTGCCGTTGCTTCTTCAGGATCCCTCACAGATCATATTACGGATATAAAAGCACAGGTAATAAAAAATAACAGCGTGCTGGATTCTATTACGCACCTGAGCACAAACCTGTCGGTTCCTCATCATACAGAAAGGATGGGGAGAGCCGCGGGAGAAAAAATAAAAAAAGCACTCGATCGTTACTGAATTGCACAGCGAACAGGACGGTTACTTAATTCTCTTTGATATGGTCTTGAACTCGGGGGTGCCTGCTTTTTCGAGCAGCTGAAACAGGGCGGTTTCCGTGCAGTTGATAACAGCGCCGGCGTCCCGCATCATTTCTATCCCGGTCCTGAAGTCTGCTTTTTTCCTTGAGCAGACAGCGTCGCTTATCAGATGCACAAAGTATCCCTCCTTAAGAAGACTCAGGCATGTCTGAAGCACACATATATGTGTTTCCATTCCGGTGAGAATGATATGGGTCTTTTGCAGGGAAGCGATTTTATCGAGAAAGCCTTCGCCCCTGCAGCAGTCAAACGTTACTTTTTCAAGAGGTGCATATGAAGGAAGGACGTCCTTGATCTCAGGAACCGTGGGCCCAAGTCCTTTGGGGTACTGCTCGGTCAGAACGATCGGGAGGTCAATCAGTTTTGCAAGCTCAATCAGATGGCCGCAATTGTTGTATACCTGCTCTCTTTTTTTCATCGCAGGGACCAGCTTTTCCTGTATATCCACAACCACAAGGGTTGATGAGTCTTTGTTCAGTATGAATTTATTCATATTAAATTAGGTGGTATGAGTAACGACTCAGGTGCAAAGTGACAAAGGCACAAAGGCACAAAGTATTAACAACAATACATGTAAAATATTTTGATCTTTTTTTCACTTTGACCCTTTGTTACTATGTGCCTTTGTGCCTGCATGAGTAGTTACCTACAGTCTTTCTTTTACAAGATTATCAACAACAGATGGGTCAGCTAGGGTTGATGTGTCGCCAAGTTCATCAACCGCTCCCTGTGCGATCTTTCTCAGGATCCTTCTCATGATCTTTCCGCTTCTGGTCTTTGGCAGGCCCGGTGCAAACTGCATCTTGTCAGGCGATGCAATTGGTCCGATCTCTTTTCTGATATGTGCCACCAGCGCTTTCTGCAGGTCTTCAGAAGGTTCCTGCCCTTCCTTCAATGTGACATAAACATAGATGCCTTCACCTTTGATATCATGAGGAAATCCGACAACCGCTGCTTCAGCAACCGTTTCATGACTGACAAGTGCAGATTCTACTTCTGCTGTTCCTATCCTGTGTCCTGATATGTTGATGACGTCGTCTATTCTTCCCATCAACCAGTAATCACCGTCTTCATCAATACGCGCGCCGTCACCGGACATATAGGTGCCTGGGAACTGGGAGAAGTACACTTCCTTGACGCGCTTCTGTTCAGGGTCTCCATAGGTCCCTCTGATCATTCCGGGCCAGGGTCTTTCAATCAGAAGGTAGCCTCCTTCATTTACCCCGGCCGGGGAGCCGTCCTGTTTTACTATTTTGGGGATAACTCCAAAGAATGGTTTGTTGGCAGAACCGGGTTTAAGGGTCATTGCTCCGGGCAAGGGAGTGATAAGGATGCCGCCTGTCTCAGTCTGCCACCAGGTATCGACTATCGGCAGTTTACTTCTTCCTACATTCTTGTGATACCACATCCATGCTTCCGGATTAATTGGTTCACCAACAGAACCGAGGACCCTGAGGGAAGAGAGGTCATATTTATTCGGCCACTCTTCACCTGATCTCATAAGCGCTCTGATAACGGTAGGCGCAGTGTATATCTGGTTTACCTTGTGTTTGTCACACATGTCCCAGAACCTGCCGGCATCGGGATAGGTAGGGACACCCTCAAACATTATGCTTGTTGCCCCTTCAGAGAGCGGTCCATATACGATATAACTGTGACCTGTTACCCATCCGATGTCTGCAGTGCAGAACCAGATGTCGTCTTCATGGTAATCAAATATATATTTAAAGGTCAGGTTTGTGTATACCATGTAGCCGCCGGTTGTATGAAGCACCCCTTTGGGCTTTCCTGTTGAGCCTGAAGTGTAGAGGATAAAGAGGGGGTCTTCTGCATCCATCTGTTCGGGTTCGCAGAAGTCCTGAATGTCGTCAGCATCCATCTCTTCATGCCACCAGATGTCCCTGCCTTCCTTCATATCGATATCACCCACATGTTTGACAACGATCATTTTCTCAACTGAAGGGCATTCATTGAGGGCCTCATCTGCATTGGCCTTTAAAGGAACGCTCTTGCCGCCCCGGACCCCTTTGTCAGAGGTAACAAGTATCTTGGCCTCACAGTCATTGACCCTGTCTCTTAATGCCTGTGCGCTGAATCCTCCGAATGTAATGCTGTGGATCGCTCCGACCCTGGCGCATGCAAGCATGGCAATGGCAAGCTCAGGGATCATCGGCATATAAATAGCAACCCTGTCCCCTTTGACGATACCGTTTTTCTTCAGCACATTGGCAAACCTGTTTACCTCACGGTGAAGCTGTTCGTATGTGTATGTTCTGTTTGAACCGTCATCAGCCTCCCATAGAATCGCTGTCTTGTCCTTTCTGCCTCTTTCGAGGTGGCGGTCGAGACAATTGACTGAGGCATTGAGCTTGCCGCCCTGAAACCATTTGATCTCGGGTTTATGAAAATCATATTCAAGCACCCTGTCCCATTTTTTGTACCACGTAATGTTTTTTTCAGCTATGTCACCCCAGAACCCATCGGGATCATCAACAGATTTCTTATACATATCTTCATATTGTTCAATGCTGCCTATATGGGCCTTGCTGCTGATTTCCGCGGATGGTGGAAATGTTCTCTCTTCTGACGATAAGACTTTAATGGACTCTTTTTCAGTCATGGGGACATCCTCCTTGTTCTATAATATTAGTATTGTAATTACGTAATGACAGATCGGTTCAGTTGGAACAGTTTTTGCAAAATCAATGCCTGATAATGGTTTTTATAAAAACTAATTATGGTATAAAAAACAACAGGTTAATCATATCACTTGTGCTGTGATTTTGCAAAATAAAAATAGAGTTGTTACAAATTGTAAATCAGTCAGAAGAAATGCTACATAAAGTAACGCGTTGATTTTAAAAAGTTTCATTATTGAATACTTATCTGACATTTATACGCATTCATTAATGTACAATATGACGATGCAACCCATAGAGGTCTTTCATGGCTGAGCAAACAGAAAATCTGTCAGAAGAAAACAGCCTTCTGCAGAGCGGCAGCGTCCTGTATAAAATCGCATCATTCAGTTACAGTGAAAATATCGAACGGCTTATGAACAGGAATGTTTTCCTCTGTAGCCCTGATGATTCGGTCCAGTTTGTTGCAAAGGAAATGGCTGGAAGGGGCATTTCATCTGTGATTGTAGCAGACAAGGGAGGGGTCCCGGTAGGCATAGTAACCGAACGGGACATGGTAAGAAAAGTAGTTGCGGATGGTGAAGTATGTGATATAAGTAAAAAAATCTCTGACATCATGTCAGCTGATCCGGTATGTCTGTCTCCTGATGATTCCCTGTTTGACTCGCTGTATGCCTTTTCCACCCATAATATTAAGCACCTGCCGGTTGTAAGGGACGGGAATATTAAGGGCATCATTTCACTGAGGCAGATTATGAAGCTCCGTTATTCTGAGCCGTTTGTTCTCATAGGGGAACTTGAGCAGGCCCGGTCTCTTAACGAATACAAGAAGATAAAAGAGGACATGATCGACCTTGTCCATGAAAAACTCTCTTCAAGGGTTGATCCTGTTGATGTAGTGAATATGCTGTCCCTTATTAATTATCATATACACAAAAAATTATTGATTAACGTTATTGACAGCCAGCAAAGCGTACCGCCTGTTGATTACTGCTTCTTTGTCACCGGCAGTCATGGACGAAAGGAAAATCTTTTATTCCCTGACCAGGACTTTTGTGTTATTACCGGAGACCATGATGAAAGCAGAACAGAAGAAGTCGACTCCTATTTTGAAAAGGTGTCGCAGGAATTTTCAGAGGCCCTGAATGAGGTCGGCTTTGTCTTCTGTCCCGGAAATGTCATGGGGCAGAACCCGGACTGGCGAAGGCCTTTGTCACAGTGGATGCAATTTGTAACGGACGTTTTTAAGAGGGAAGGGCCCTATACAGTAAGATATATGACCCTGATTTTTGACTCTGCCCCTCTTTATGGTAATGAATCACTTTTTAACCGGTATATTGACCACGCATATGACAACCTTTCAAAAAACAATCATGTTCTGAGGCAAATGCATGATGAAGAGGAAGGGCGGCATAAGGTGCCCCTCGGGATCTTTCATACATTTATCACTGAGAAAGATAAAGAACATAAAAAAGTGATAGATATGAAAAAAAGCGGGCTAATCTTTCTGATCGAGTCAGCCCGTATTCTTGCGCTCAAGCATCGTATCAGGGAAACTTCAACACTGGCAAGACTGCAGGCTCTTGTGAAAAACGGTGTTATCCATGGTGATGACGCGGAGTATTTTGAAAACGCATACAGGGTCATTCTGCATCATACCCTGATGGCCCAAGCCGACAACTACCTTCATAAAGGTGAGGCAGATTATTATCTTAATCCCTATGAACTTTCCGAACGAAGCCAGGAGATTCTGAAGCAGGCGTTTAAGGCAATATCAAGGCTTCAGGAGCTGGTTGGCAGTGATTTCGGGGAGCTGATATTGTAATGCATCATCGGGATATCGAGGTTGAACCTCGATATGGACTCCTTTTAATGTGATTTCCCTGCCTTCCTAATGTGCAGTTTGCGCTTTTTCATGTCTTCGGTCCAATACATAACTTATCAGTGTCAGCAAAAAGCCGAGCCCAACTATGGCCAGCAGAATGACGAACATGGGATCACGGTAAAAAATATAGAAGAGAGTAAACACAGTCAGAATAAATGCGCGGACAATAAGCGTTGTGGGGTATAGGAATGCTGCCCGGTGTCTAATGATTTGAATTATTATCATGGCGATTGACAGAAGAAAAACGCCCATGCTCCGCACCATGACATCGCTATAATTTCCGTTTGATAAGAATAGCATAAGTGTTGTTTTGGGGAATAACAGAAAACCACTGCCTCCTACCGACAAATAACCTGCCAGATAAAAAAGACTGAGTCTCGTCTTCTTCATGACCTGTTCCATTTGTCCAGTATACAACAATATGTCTGGAGAAATGGCAAGGAAACGAGGCACAATGAATGTCGGTTAACGGTTAACGGATTATGATATATATCATAACCTTCTAAGCAATAAGCAATTATATTTATAAAGGATCGAAAGATGATAAAGGAAGCATGAAATGTCAGATATGGCCGCTATCATTAATAAGTTCATATTTTTACTATTGGTTCTCTCAGCTACAGGATTTGAAAATTGCGGCAGCAGCGGTGGAGGATCAAATGGTTCAGGTACTACATCCGGAGCAGATACCTCTCCTGTTATCAGGATTGAACTTCTGGCTTCTGGTTTTATCAGCCCGGTCCATCTAACACACGCAGGAGATGGTTCAGGCAGGATTTTTGTGATTGAACAATCCGGAAGAATAAAAATTATAAAAGGGAGCACCGTAGTGCCGGATCCATTTCTTGATATCACCTCAAGAGTTCGCTCTGGCGGTGAAAGGGGGCTTCTCTCTGCAGCATTCCCTCCCGATTATGTCAACAAACGCTACTTTTATGTCTACTATACAAGAAAACCGGATGGTGCCAGCATCGTAGCCCGGTATCATGCAGATCCAGCCGATCCCGATCTGGCGCTGCCTGCCAGTGAAGAAATATTACTCACCGTTGATCAGCCATATTCTAACCATAACGGCGGTCAGCTGGCATTCGGGCCGGACAATTTCCTCTATGTCGGTCTCGGAGACGGCGGTTCAGGAGGCGATCCCCTGGAAAACGGACAGAAGACAGATACCCTGCTGGGCAAACTGTTACGGATAGACGTTGAGTCAGGCGTGCATCCATATGATGTCCCGGCCGGCAACCCGTTTTTCGGGAAACCAGGATACAGACCGGAAATCTGGGCGCTGGGTCTTCGAAATCCGTGGCGTTTTTCCTTTGACCGTCAAAACGGAGATCTTTATATAGCAGATGTCGGTCAGAACAAATGGGAAGAAATACATGTTCAGTCTCATGAGAGCACCGGTGGTGAGAATTATGGCTGGAATATCATGGAAGGCGCCCACTGTTATAATGTCTCGACCTGTGAACAGTCAAAGCTTATCATGCCGGTTGCTGAATACGACCATAATAAGGGCTGCTCTGTTACCGGCGGTTTTGTATACCGGGGCGAGAAATATGCAGGACTGCAGGGCATGTACGTCTATGGAGATTACTGTGAAGGGACGATATGGGGGCTCAGGAATGTCAATGGATCATGGCAGAATAGCCTGCTGGTTGATACTGACCTGAATATATCAAGCTTTGGAGAAAATGAAGATGGAGATGTATATGTGGTTGATTTAAAGGGAGGCATACATGAAATAACAGGAGGCAGGGAAGATTAAATGCAAATTTCAAATTGCAAATTACGAACGTCGAGTCACGATTAAAGAATAACCAATGACGATTGACGCACGACGGGAGATTCCCACTTAATAACTGCGGGATTGACATGGGGAAAATCTGAGGGCAGTAAGCTGACTGCAGATCGCTGACAGCTGATTGCTGAAAGCTACTTCTTATACATCCTCTGCTGTTCATCTATTTCAGGTACTCTTAAAAGCCGCTCTGATGCAGGCTTATTTAACTCAGTTTCAATATACACAGCCCTGTCCGCGATTGTCGGGGGTCTTTCACTCACATTATGGAGGAACCTCCAGATATATCCCGGTCCTTCAGTGAGTTCAGGGTTTAACTCGATGGCTTTTTTGTAGTCTTTTACAGCATCCTCATAGTTACCGGTCCTGTCATTGAGTATCCCCCTGTTGGCATAGGCCTGTGCAAACGAACTGTCAAGCTTAATAGCCTTATTAAATAAGGGCCTGGCATTCACCAAATCACCCATTTGCATGAGTGTTATCGCCTTGCCAAGATGGGCCTCCTTATAATCCGGGAATTCTGCCAGCACATCATCAAAAACATGTAGCGCTTCATCGAAATTTCCGTCTTCAAGATGCTTGTTTGCAAGTCTGTAGGTGTTTTCCCCGGGGGTATTTTCAACCCGGTTGTACTGAAAGAAAAAATAGGCGGCTATAAACAAGACCGTAAGCCCTATGACCGCAGTTCTTGTACTTTTATTCATTTGAAGTATTTACCCATAATTACACTGTTGAAAAGAATGGCGAACACTATAACAATAACAGCTGTTATCGGGGTAGTCCTTTTCTCAATTTCTTTTCTTTCTGTTTCTGTCAGGTCTCTTTTAAGTTTAGCTTCGGCCCTTCTGACTCTCTGAATATAAATAGATTTATTAACCGGCTTGAATAACACAAAGGCGAGAAATATGGATGAAATCCCGAACCAGACGCTTATAGCATCCAAACGTAACTTCCCTCCTTTTAGATTAGTATTCCAAATTATAATGAAAATGTAAAAATGCTGTTACAACATATGAGAATTCAAAAAATACAGACACTTAATTATAGCGATTGATGATAATTAAAAAAAGGGGGAGAGATTATTCTCTCCCCCTTTTGTAAAGATTTAACCAGTATTAAGGTTTATCTGTGTCTAGACGGGCTTTTTTAATATCACCGATGTCTTCAACAAGGACCTCAATCTCTGTTTCAGGAATGGTAGACATGTTCATCTTATAGGCGAGGAACCACATCATGCCAACACCAAGTGCCCACCAGATGGCCTGCCATGCCCAGATCGAGGGCATGCCGAACGTCCATGTTGCTGAATCTGTGGGACTCCCGAAAATTGTGTTACCAAGAACAGCACCGGGGCCCTGTGCAAATATGAACCACACAACGACGATGATCCAGGCAAGGGGAACCATGCTTTTCTTTTCTGCAGGAACTCCGGCATGCTCAGACAGATAGTCATGAAATTTCTGCCTGTGAGAGCGGGACTCTGAGTCCTGAGTCATTGCTGAGATGATAATTGCTGATCCGAGGTTGAAAATGATACCCCATCCGGCAGAGTGAAGTGTCCATGGCCAGCGGCCCCATGAGGTAATCCCGAACCACTTGGTCCCGATTGTCTCGGTACAGGTAACCGCGATCAGGCCCAGAATCAGGCCAACGGTTATACCCCTTCTGGTAAGGAACGGCCAGTAGCAGATACCGATAAGTGCCGGCCACATCTGGAACCCGTAGGCAACAGCCAGACCGCCCAGCAGAACCAGGGCGTCCTTTGAGGTCGTTGCAACGATCAGGGCAGAACCAACGATAATTCCAACACCGATTCTTCCAAACAGTTTCTGTGTTGCATGAGAAGCGTCCTTGTTCAGAAAATGCTTGTAAAGATCTCTTGTCAGCATTCCGCCTGCTGTAGACATGTATGCCGCGCCTGTTGACTGCATTGCTGCCAGGGCGCAGACTGCAAGGAGACCTACAGCCCATGGAGCAGTATCGGCCAGCATGTTGATCAGGGCAGGAACTATCATGCCCTGCTTGCCCGGCATTGTCATAAGGTCTTTGCCTAACTGCAGTTTATCTACAGCAAAACCAGCTTCCAGCATTTTTGTGTCAGCACCGATCAGGTGACCTGAGAATGCCTGAAAGGCGGTAAAGAAAATCAGGATTCCGCCGATACCAAAAGAAGATGCCCAAACCTGCTGAGGTGCAAAAGGCCTTGGGTTCTTGTTTGAGAAGGACCACATTGAGAAGGCAGGGGATGACTGGATTCCCATAAGGGCAAAGGCATAGGTAAGGATCATCATGCCTGTCCATGCACCGCCGACCGCCTTTGTCCCTGACGGCACAAACTGGATTACCCCCGGAATGGCGATATAATGGCTATATCCCTCTGCAGTGAGTTTTGTGTCCATGGAAGTGAGGTTGGCAATACCCTGATTCAGTGCTGTCCAGCCTCCTGCAGCGTTAAGTCCAATTACACCGATGGCCATGATACCGCCGGCAAGCAGAATACACTGCACCGTATCCACGTAAGCAACAGCCCTCAGACCACCGGATGCAACATAGATAAAAACAACTGCTGACAGCATCCACATTCCTGCCTCAACAGAGAACATCCCGTTCGTAAGAACATTAAACAGGAAGCCTGAAGCCCGTAACTGGACTCCGAGATAAGGAATGGAGAATACAAGGGCAACAATAACGGTCAGGACCCTTATCGCATCGGATTTAAAGTAATCAGCGAACATCTCTCCCGGAGTAACGTATCCGAAGCGTTTACCAAGAATCCACTGCCTCTTCAGAAATATAACCCCGGTAAACGGGATGGTGATGGCATAAAAGGATGCATATGCATACTGAAAACCATCACGATACAGAAGTCCCGGATGCCCCATGAATGTCCATCCGGAGAAGGACGTTGCAGTAGCAGCAAGCACAAAAACCCAGATAGGAATCGAACGGCCTGCGATGAAATAATCAGATGCGCTCTTTGCCATTCTGGCGCCCTTGATACCCATGGAAATACAATAGGCCCAGTAGGCCAGAACAAAAATAAACAACCACATTACACTAGCTTGCACGTAACTTACCCCCTTTCAGGTCAATGTCCAAAAATGGACGTTTACAATTCGTTTACATATAAAACCTATATCACCTCCTTACTTTGTTTGATTGGCATTATCATGCCCTGGCAATATCCAGTAAATCATGTAAAGTCCTTATACCCTCAGGCTTTAAAAAATGCAAAAACTTCTGTAACAGCTGGGCCGTTACAAAAGCATCATTTAATGCATCATGGGCCGTATACACGGAAATACCGTATTTGTGAGAGATAGAAAACAGGTCTGTCTTGTCTGAAGCGCCGTGGTAGTGTCTCTTAAATTCTCCTCCATGTTTATAAAGCCATTCATGAAGTGCATGAGTATCAATTGCTGGGTTTGCCAATCTGCCTTTATTAAATTTTTTCAGCGCTGCATTCACAAAACCCAGGTCTATGTTGATAAAATGGCCGACCAATACGGAATCCCTGATAAACTCAAGAAAGTCAGGGAGCACATGTTCCAGCTGCTGCTTCTGTTCAAGTTCCCCGGGCATTATCCCATGAATCTCAACGCTCTTTTTTTGCATCTCCCCGGAAGGTTTAACCAGTCGATAAAATTCCCTGCTCACATGGATCTTCGTGCCTGTCATTTTTATTGCGCCGATGGAAACAATAAAATCTTTATGCGGATCAAGACCGCTCAGTTCCGTGTCAAATACAACAAACGGAATTTCACTTAGGGGTGTGCTTTTTGAAACTGCACCTGACCATGTCTTTAACCCCTCGCTTCCCTTTTCGCATTTTGTCAGCGCGGAAACTTTATCTATGCACGATGAAATAATTCCCATTATACCCCTGCATTCTCTTTTCTGAATGATCGCCCAGCTGCATGCTGCAGCGGCCCAATTATCTGAAACGTCTCTTTTAAGGTCTTTTTTTCCAGTAATGAAAGTTTTTCCGGTTCAATCAGGTTGTCTATCTTATGTTTCAGTTCCTTCTTTTTAAGCTGGGACTGCATGAGCAGATGGAGCAGAAATTCAAGTGCGGACACAGCATTGTTTGCCAGGTCCCGGCTGATATACCCTCTTTTTTCGAGTATTCTTAATCTCTCGATCGTGGATGTTTCTTTAATATTATGAGCAATGGCCATTGCCCGGACAGATGACACAATATGGGATGAACCCTTTTCCTTGGCATCGAGTTTTTCCATTTGCTCTCCATGGTCATAGACGACAAATTTCTTGAAAAAACCAACCGGGGACTTCTGTGCAGCTTTTTCACCAAGGATGAGGGCCCTGTACTTTCCGTTCTCTCTGATCTGCTGATATACCCGGTCCTTCAGTGACTCCACAATGGATGTATCACCATAAATTGCCCGGGCATCAAGCATCTTGTTTGCTGTTGTTATATGGGTGCTTTTTTCTGAGCGGAATGCCCTGATGATTTTCTGTTCCCACTCTGAGATATCCCCGTATATCGGAACCCCGGCACCGAGCGGCTCTGTCTCGAACTCAGGCAGACCGCATTTTCCAAGCATCTCCTGAAGCTTACCGGTAAGACCCCTGCAGAACTCCTCGATCTCTTTTTTATCACAGAAGGTTTTTTCGTCATTGTAGACAATTGCACAATGCAGGACGGTTTTAAATGTTTCCTCCCTCCGTCCTTCACTGCCGTACACAAAAAATGCAAAAGGGCAGTGCGGACTTCCCATATCGCTGATGCAGAGTTCAATTATTTTCATAATGAGCCTGTCGTGCAGCTCAGTAATAATTCTCAGGATATGGCTTGCCCTGACCCCTTCCTGCAGCAGAATGGATATGGTCTGATCGATTCTGTCACGTATCGGGGCAAGGTCTTCAGCGCTTTTCTGACGGTCTATATTCTTTAATATTGACAGAGGAGATATACCCTGCAGCAGCATGAAGTCATGATTTGTGACCACGCCTGCCAGACTGTTGCCCTCGGT
>CAMYJJ010000049.1 GCA_947258735.1 Thermodesulfovibrionia bacterium
ATATTAGACTTCTGGCTGAACACTTTATGAAGAAGTTTTCCCTGGAACTGAATAAGGAGATATCCGGCTTTAGTGACGATGCAGTTGATTTTCTCGAGGGAAGACACTGGAAAGGAAATATCAGGGAGTTTGAAAATGCAATCCAGAGGGCTGTTTTGCTTTCCGGGTCAGAGCTCATAGGAAAAGATGATTTTATGATAGAGAGTAATGTTTTTAAAAATGATACACAAAGCGGAAGTTTAAGAGACATGGAGATGGATTTAATCATGAAGACCCTCAATGACACAGACGGCAACAAAACCATAGCGGCAAAACGTCTTGGGGTCAGTGTACGAACAATTAGAAATAAACTGAACGACTATGGGAAAAATGTTCCTGCAGCATGAAAAAATTGCCGTTTATTCAGGAAGAAGATAAGTGAGTATGAGGTGTTACATGCTGATTAACAAAATAAATATTAAAAAAATTGAATGTGTTGTCCTGCCTGCCTGTGGCACGATAATTGAAGTGTTTTTCATGACAGGTAAGAAGGAGGAAAATACATGGATAAAGAAATGGCAGTGCTTCACAGGATAATCCAGAGCGCAAACATGAGGCAGAAGGTGCTGTCTTCAAATATTGCCAATGCCGATACACCCGGATATAAGTCAAAGGATATTTCGTTCGGCAATATACTCGAGAAAAACATCAAACTGCTCACCACAGCCTCCGGACATGTGAAAGGTCAAAATAAAAATGGGGTAAGCTCAACAATCACGGTAAATAATAATCCGTCATGGGGTGACGGCAATAATGTGCTGCTGAATTCAGAAATGGCAAAGATGACGGAAAATTCCATTAAGCACGATGCAGCAGTGAAACTGCTTAATACCAAAATAAAAATGTTTAGAAGTGCGATTAAATCACCATAATGAAATATAACAGAGCTATAAATGTGAGGAGGAATTAAATGGACCTTTTTGATGTAAGTGCATCAGCCATGGAAGCACAGCGGATGAGAATGAATACCGTAGCGTCCAATATGGCAAATGCGCAGTCAACCAAAACTGAATCGGGAGGACCGTATGTTAAGAAAGATGTCTCATTCTCATCAGTGCAGATCAATCCCGGCGAGTCAGACGGACTGGCAGGAGTCAGGGTCAATGGTCTGGTGCCGTCCGCTAAACCCCCGATCATTGTGTATGATCCAGGACATCCTGACGCTGATGAGGACGGCAATGTTTCCATGCCGAACATAAATGTAATGGAAGAAATGGTAAACATGATGATGGCATTACGTTCATATGAGGCCAATGTGAAAGCATTTAATATGTCAAAGGGCATGTATCAGAAGGCCCTTGAAATAGGGAGGTTCTAATGTCTGATCTACCCATAAAAAATATAGGCAGCATAGGTTCCATCAGTCCTTCAGAATCAAATAAGGTAAGCGGCAGTAACGGCAGCAGCTTTGACACGGTGATAAATGAAGCCATGAGCAAAGTCTCGCAGGTCCAGAACGATGTTGAGAAGGCGGTAAATGAACTGGCAACAGGGGGAGACATCAGTGAAGCCGTTCTTGCGATAGAGAAAGCTGACATGTCATTTCAGTTAATGGTAGAGATCAGGAATAAACTGATCGGCACGTATGATGAAGTCATGAGGATGAGTATTTAATACTACATAAACGATAACACTTAATGATCAGAGGGTATAATGGCAGACAGTGAAAACATTGTAGAACAGTTCAAGGCATGGCCGGCGATGAACAAAATCGGCTTACTGGCAGTATTGATAATGACCATCGCATCTATGGTGCTTTTATTTTCATGGATGCAGAAGGCCGACTACCAGGTGCTCTATTCAAACCTCTCAGAGGAAGATGCAGGCCGCATAGTTGAGGAGCTGCAGAAGAGTAAAATCCCTTATGAACTCGTTTCTTCAGGTACGGTGCTGGTTGCTGCCGAAAAGGTATATGACATCAGGCTTCAGCTTGCAGGGCAGGGGCTTCCTCAGGGGGCCGGGGTCGGGTTTGAGATTTTTGATAACACAAGTTTTACCACGAGTGAATTTGTACAGAAACTGAATTACAAACGGGCACTGGAAGGAGAGCTCTCAAGGACCATACGATCATTGTCCGGGGTCCATCAGAGCAGGGTCCACCTTGTGATGCCGGAGAAAACATTATTTTCATTTGAGAAAAGCAGGCCGGAAGCCACGGCAGCTGTCTTTGTCACCCTTCAAAAAGGCAGACAGCTTGACCGGGATGACATTCAGGGAATTGTACATCTTGTCTCAAGCAGCGTGGAAGACCTGGAACCGGGTAATATCACGGTCGTAGACAACAAGGGCGTTCTTCTCACAAAACCCTCAAGTGACTCCCTGCTCAGTCTGAGCGGATCACAAATGGAGTATCAGCAGGCCTATGAACAGAACACCATGAGCAAGATATTGAGTATACTTGAACCGGTGGTCGGCAAGGGCAAGGTTCAGGCCAAGGTATCAGCATCTTTTAATTTTACCCGCAGTGAAAAAACCGAAGAAATATATGATCCGGAAGGGGTGGTCATCAGAAGTGAGCAGAAGAGCACAGAGAAATCAACATCCGGATATTCCGCAGGAGGAGTACCCGGCGTAGGTTCCAACGCTCCCGGAGCAGCGCCGTCGTCCGGCTCAACCGGGCAATCCCAGAAGCAGGATGAGATGATCAATTATGAGACAAGCAAGACAATCACGAGGGTCATTAATTCACCGGTTGAACTGGAAAGAATTACCGTGGCACTGCTCATTGATGGTATTCCGGCGTCTCAGAAGGACGCAGTTGAAAACGCAGAGCAATCTCCTGTCTGGACTGATGAGGACCTGAAATACTATGAAGATATAGTGAAAAAGACTATAGGGTTTACCGAGGACAGGGGAGATGAGATCAGTCTTTCAGTTATGCCTTTCAAGCAGCCCGAGGTTGTCGAAGTAGCAGAAGCTGAGAAGGACTACCTGCCTCTTATTCTGACTATTCTCAAATATATAGTGCCCATCATCATTGCGTTGATGTTCTTCCTGCTGATTGTAAAACCCCTTATCAGAACACTGTCAAGGGTGCCGGCGGGAACCATGACGAGAGCGATTGCCGGTGAAGAAACGCTGACCGGACTTGAGGCGCCGCAACCGCAGCAGGAACTGACCCTGGAGGACCAGGTTGTGGACTGGGCAAGTGGAAACACAGATAAGGCTGCCGGAATGATTAAAGGATGGCTGGAGGAGAAATAAATGGTACTAAATGGATTCGAAAAAGCTGCAATCCTGCTTAGTTCTGTTGGTGAGGATGTTGCTGCCCAGATATTGAGGCAGCTTGATCCCGAAGACATCGGGAAAATATCTTCATATATGGCAAAAGGAAAGAAGCCGGCCAGGGAGAAGGTAGAAGGAGTATTGCAGGAGACCCTTGACAAGGTGTCAACCGGAGATATTCAGGTTGTCGGACAGGACTATGTAAAAAAGATCCTTTCAAAGGGACTGGGAGATGATGATGCAGAGAAAATACTGGAGATGGTCTCCAAGGAAAGCCCGTTAGAATCCCTGAAATGGGTAAGTCCAAAAATAATTTCCGGGTTCCTGTCTACAGAACACCCTCAAACGATTGCACTGGTCCTGTGCCTTCTTGAATCGGAACAGGCATCACAGGTGATGGAGGCATTGCCCGAACACATACGGGGTGATGTTGCGATGCGCGTGGCAGCTACCGAGAGAATTCCGGACAGTGCGCTGGAAGAAATAGAAGAGGTACTCAAGACCCAGCTTGATATGGGTCAGGGCAAATCCGGCAAAACCTTTGAAGGTACCAAGGTCATAGCAGAGATACTGAACCAGTGTGACCGGGGGACAGAACAGAGCATTTTTGAAAAAATTGAAAGCCAGAATGAAGTACTGGCAGAATCAATCAGAGAGCTCATGCTTACCTTTGATGATCTTGAAAAAATCGATGACAGAGGCATTCAGCTCATTATGAAGGAGCTGAGCACAGAGGACCTGTCGCTTGCCCTGAAGACCGCTTCTGATGTTCTTAAAAATAAAATATTTAATAATATGTCAAAGAGAGCTGTCCAGATTCTCAAGGAAGAAATGGAAACAAGGGGACCTGTCAAGGTCTCTGATGTGGAAGCTGCCCAGCAGGTCATCGTCAGAGCTGCGCGTAAACTGGATGAGGAAGGGAAAATAGTTATTGCGGGAAGAGGAGGAGAAGAGGTTATTGAATAACAACATAATAACAGAAGCTGAAGATCTGGCCCTTTTTTGCATGCCGTCGCTTGAGGACGAGAGCACGGGCACTGATGAAAAAACGCTGAGGGAAAAAGCCGAGGAGATTGAGCGTCTGGCATATGAGGAGGGCTTTGCAACCGGTCAAAAGGCCGGATATGATGAAGGCAAGCAGGAAGCAGCCGTTTTAACAGGCAGCCTTCACGAACTCCTGGAGAGCATAGCAAGGGTTAAGCAGGAGCTTGTTGAAAATCTTGAGTCCCAGGCAGTGGACCTGTCAATAATCATTGCCAGAAAAATAATTAATGAGGAAGTGAAAACAAGACCGGACGTAATCGTGAGCATGGTAAAAGAGGCCCTTCGCCGGCTGCAGCGTTCCGGGACCATTACTGTCAAAATAAATCCTGTGCTGCATGACTTGTTTATGGAGAAGAAAGCAGAACTTCTGGAGGTTCACGGGGACATTACGTTTGATGTAAGTTCCAGCATAGCTGTTGCAGGGCCGATTGTAGTGAGTCAGATAGAAGAGGTCGTCACTGATGTTGAGTCATTACTCGATAACGTCATTAATGAGTTGAGATCAGGCTGCTCTGTTACACAGGCTGAAAATTCCAGTAATGAGATGTCAGCAGCAGCAGCACCGGTGTCAGAACCCGAAGCGGCAGAAGAACTCACGATAGATGCAATACAGGACCATGAGGGGGTTACACGTGAGCCGGATTGATCTCGGGTCATATATTCAGACAGTCGACGGACTTGATCCCTTAAAGGTCTATGGCCGGATTGTTGAGATTACCGGACTGACCATTAAAGCGACCGGACTTGATGTCAGCATTGGTGAGTCCTGCAAAATATATTCTGAAAAAGCTGTTCCGGTAGATGCCGAGGTTGTCGGGTTTAAGGAAGGCAAGGTCATTCTGATGGCAACAGGTGAGGTGTCCGGCATAAGACATGGAAGCAGGGTCATGCCGCTGGGGAAAAACATATCGGTCAAAGTCTCGGACGGACTGATTGGAAGGATCATTGATGCTACGGGAAACCCGCTTGATAATAAAGGTCCGATCGAAGGGACTGACTGTCCGCTTTACTCCCTTTCTCCGAATCCCTTAACAAAAAAGCTGATAAGTAAACCGCTGGACATCGGCATTCGTTCCATTAATGGTCTGCTGACCTGCGGCAAGGGACAGAGAATCGGCATCATGGCAGGGTCCGGTGTTGGAAAAAGTGTACTGCTGGGTATGATTGCCAAGTATTCTGAGGCGCCGGTCAATGTAATCGCATTAATCGGTGAAAGAAGCCGTGAAGTCGGAGAATTTATCGAAAGAAACCTCGGAGAGGAGGGCCTGAGAAAATCAATTGTTGTCGTATCAACTTCTGATCAGGCCCCGCTGGCAAAGGTCAGGGGGGCATTTACGGCAACAGCCATTGCAGAATACTTCAGAAATGCAGGAAGAGATGTTCTGCTGCTCATGGACTCGCTTACCCGTGTTGCCATGGCACAGAGAGAGATCGGCCTTGCGGTTGGAGAGCCTCCCACAACCAGGGGATATACCCCGTCTGTTTTTGCACTGCTTCCCAAGCTTCTTGAAAGGGTGGGGACCTCCCATAACTCAGGCAGCATTACAGGTCTGTATACCGTGCTGGTTGAAGGAGATGATATGCTTGAACCTGTAGCTGATATGTCACGGTCCATCCTTGACGGACATATCGTGCTCTCGAGGGAGCTTGCAATGGAAAATCAGTATCCGTCAATTGATGTACTGCAGTCCATCAGCAGGGTGATGCCTAATATCATAGAGGAAAAACATAGAGAGTATGCTTCCAGATTTCTGGACATGCTGTCCACATACAAGAAATTCGAAGACATGATCAATCTCGGGGCATACAAGCACGGCTCGAACATCAAGGTTGATTATGCAATCAAACTGATAGAGAGAATAAAATCATATCTCAAACAGGACATGCATAACCCGATAGATTACGCCGATAGTCTTCAGGGACTGTACTGCATATTTGATGAGGTGACCACTGAAAGCGCATAAAAAAAAGACGATCTCCAAGCTTCTGAAGCTGAAGGACAACAGAAAGAAAGAGCTTGAGCTGGAAGTGAAGAAAGCAGCTGACCGGGTCGATGAAGCAGAATCGGAAATTCATGCATTACAAAAAGATTATGAAGAGAAAGTCAGCTTCTTTAATGAACGAAATGAAAAAGGATTGCTGGATATACATAACATTAATATGTATTATGAATTCTTTTCCCGGATTAACGGCAGGATTGATGAACAGAAAAAAATCCATGCCCGCTGCCAGAACGACCTCACATGTATAAAAGAAAATCTTGTGAGCGCGCATAAAGAAAAAAAGGTTTTCGAGATACTTGATGAAAAAGGAATGAACGCGGACAAAAAAGAGAAGTCATTAACTGAACAAAAAGAGCATGATTTTATTGCTATATCAAGGAGAATGAAATGAAGAACATCATGGTTGGTTTTCTTATTTCCCTTATGCTGGCCTGCAGTGTATATGCACAGGAAGATGTGGATATGGCAGGCATTATTGAAAAGCAGAGACAGGAACTTTTGCAGAAAGAGGAGATATTAAAGCAGGAAAAAGAGCGGCTCAATACATTAAAACAGGAAATCGAGGACGGAATAGTAAAATATACTGACCTCCTTAAACAGATAGACAGTTCCCTGACCAAAGCCGAGGAAATAGGCAACAAGAGATTAAAGCATGTGGCAAAGGCCTATGAAGCCATGCAGCCTGAAGACGCAGCATCACGGCTTTCCGGACTTGATTCCTCCATTGCGGTGCAGATACTCCTGAAGATGAACAGCAAAAAGGCAGGCCTAGTTATCGGCATGATGGACACGAAAAAGGCGACTCTGTTAACCAAAAACCTGGCTAAGATAAAAAAGTAGAATGCACTAAGAAAGACATATTACAGGTATTATAAACACGTGTGCAGTTCAGGACAGGTAAACAATATCCCCTAACCAGCCTTAACATCTTTAAATGATGCTAACAGCTCTCTGTTACTTGGATATTTCTGGAGCAACTCTATCAGCTTTTCCATAGCGGTAACGTTATGCATTGTTGCCAGGCCGCGGTACAATAATTCAAGGTGTCTGAACTCTTCCGGCTCAAACAAAAGCTCAGCCCGACGGGTAGCGCTCTTTAACACATCGATTGCCGGGAACACCCTTTTCTCCGCCAGTTTTTTTGAGAGCACCAGTTCCATGTTGCCCGTGCCTTTAAACTCCTCAAATATAACACTATCCATGGCACTGCCTGTATCGACCAGGATCGTCGCAATAATAGTGATAGAGCCCAGACCCTCTACATTGCGGGCAACACCAAAAATACGACGCGGCACTTCAAGGGCACCGGCACCCACTCCTCCGGACATTGTACGCCCTCTCCCCCGGTGCTGTGCGTTATGTACCCGCGCCAGACGCGTAAGTGAATCAAGCAGTATCATCACATTATGCCCGGCAGCAGCTTCCTTAAAGGCCTGTGCGATGACCGTATCGGCAGTCTTAATATGATTTTCATGACCATGGTCCATAGATGAGGAATACACTTTAGCATTTACACTGCGCGTAAAATCGGTCACCTCTTCCGGACGCTCATCAACAAGCAGGCAATATACCTTCATGTCAGGATACCCGGTTGTTACCGCATTACAGATATTCTTTAAAAATGTTGTTTTACCCGACCCGGGAGATGATACGACAAGGGCACGCTGCCCCATGCCTATCGGACAGATAAGATCAAGCGCACGGACGGACAGATCATCACTGCCCTTCTCAAGAATTATACGCGGATGCGGATTTACTGCTGTGCCGGCAAGAAACTTTTTTTCATCAGATGAAACAACTCTGCGCGTCTTTGCATGCGAATGCTGCTGCGGTCGTGACTGTTTATGCCGCGAATTTAAACGAAACGAACTCATATATACTCCTTACTTTTATTGTTTGTAATAGCAGGTAGTTATCCTGGAGATTTTAAAATGATTATCTGTTCAACTCCAGGATCTTCACCTTAGGAAAGCATTCAAGTCCAGTAGTTGGTTGTAAAATGCATTTAAATTTTCTCTATAAAGTAGTTTTTTGAAAAACTGACCGTTTATTTTTTATATTTTTTGAATATTTCTTTTCTGACCGGACAGGAACAGAAATATGAACTGCCGAAAGATATCTGATAATCGCATTTGTCATTATCTAAACATTTGATAAAGCAGACTTCATTATCTACACAATGTTTAACCTGACAGAGAACATGTTTATCATTTTTCAGGCAGCCAAATGATTTACTGCACCTTTTTGTATTATGTATTGTTTCATCCGGGATGTTGATTTTCATATTATCATTATCATCTTTAGTAAAGCCTGAGTCACTGACAATTGCCTTCATGACAACTTCAAGCTAACAAACAGAATGTATGCTAAGAACAAATAGATTCCAAAAAATCACCGATGGTTCGATTTTAAGTGCATCTGGTGGTATACACCCTGAATAGGCGTGAACTAGAGAGGGGTAATTCCCCTGGACGTGAACCCTTTTAATGCTTCCTGTTTAATAATAACAAAAGTATCATCCTAAGGCAAGTCTACGACCCGATTCGCGGGGCAAAGAATAAGGCCTGCATTTGTACCATTTCTGTGTAGCGAGTTTACCCCGCTGAGTTACTGCTTATAATGATATAACTTTAATAAATTGTTTTATATTTTTTTTCATGCTACTAGATACTACTATGAGACTTATTGAAAGACTGGAGGCATGCCTCCAGCTGGAAACACTTGCAGAGGAAATTTATCTTAAGCTCTGTACATTATTCCCTGATGAATCCAAGTTGTTCCAGCTGCTTGCGGAGGAGGAAGCTAGACATGCGGATATACTGACAATTAGTGTAGGGTTTAACAGGATTAATGAACTGCCCGATGAAATCGTTCCTGACTCGGCAGTTCAAATCAGAAAAGCCATTAACATCGCTCAAAGAATCAAACAAAGACTGGACGAAACAACAGTTTCTTTTTCAGAAGCATTGGACATGTCTCTGGAACTGGAGACCTCCATGGCAGAGAACTATTTTAATGAGATGATGAAAAAAAAGATGAATAATGAAATTATTTCATATCTGCAGCGATTCTACAAAGATGAAGAGTCTCATGCCGACCGGATAAAAAAACTCCTGTTGAGACAGTGAAACAGGCAGTTTCCAAATCCAGAGATTTTATTCCGGCACATTGTAGGATGCTGGCTACTTCAAAGGCTGATCCCTGTCCCTTTTAATATTGTTAAACCAGGATAATCGAGTGTTATCATGTGTCGGCTCTCGTTACATTTCTCACAGCAGGGGTCAAATTTAAAAGTGTCGATAATATTTACATTATAAAAAGATTTTACATTCAGGCAATGATTTATCCTTCACATTATCTTTAAAATCAGACAGTTAAGTCAGGCATTAAAGTTGCTAATTACTATTTATAAGAACGTGCGTGCCTCATTTACATGTATCATTTTGCGTTGATAAGCTAATTCAGGTAATGAAGAGAGAATATGAAATGAAGAAATTGATCGTATCATTAACCGTATCTGTGATAATAGTGAGTTTAGCTGTCACGATACCTAATCCTGTAAATGCCTCACCACTGAGTACGTCTCCTTTTATCAAAACTGATAATGAATTGGCTGCAGAACGTTCGCTCAGTTCCGGCTCAGATGGTGACCTCAGTGCTTTTTTATGGATTCAGGAAGAGAGCACGTCAGATGTGCCGACTGTCATAGATAATAAAGGACCGGGAGTGAGGGACCTGTGGATACCTGCAGGTAACACACTCCTGATCCTTGAGGTCCCTTTAAGTGAACCTTCCGGTTTTAACCGGGAGAATGATTCAACAGGTGCTCTGCTTATTTATGACGAATGATTTTGTTATCAACGCGTAACGCCACCCCGGCACAAAAACTGATTCGTGATTCGATTTCAACTGCAATTTATTGTTATACAATCCTTATCAATGTATTCAGCTAGCACCTATTGGAATCGTATGGCAATACTGCGTATCATCCAGTCTGCCCACTGCGTAAGTGATCCTATACGAAAACGTTTGAGGGTCTTTACCTGTTTGTCCAGCCATTCCTTGTCGTTTTGCAATTCTTCCGACAAGTAGAATGTTGGTTTTAACAGGTCTGTATTCTCATTAATAACCCCTTCGTCAAGGGCAATATCTTTAAGTCCGGCTTTCGGCATTATTCGAAGGCCGTAACCGGCGTCTGTCAATAGAGGTTTCCAGCGTTTTACATGAGAAAGGTTTTTAAGTACTGTAGCCCTTGTCTCGCCCGGGCCCCCCATCAGGAATTGCGGCATATAGTTAACATGTTCAGCTTCGAATAATTCAAAGGTCCTGTTTACCGATCCAACGGAAAAAGGCCGGCGCATCCTTAGGAGCATTTCATCATCCATTGAGTTCAGCAGGGACGTTACCATTAAGCAGCCTGCCTGTCTCAGCAGGCGGGCAAATTCACGATCTATATTGGTCGGCTCAATAACCACTGAAAAACAAATCTTCAACTCAGACTTGATAATGGTTTCAAGCAGGTCCTTGGCCCAGTCAAGAGGTTCGTTAAAAAGAGCATCTATAAAAAAATAATCAAGGCGGTTAAATTTGTATTCTTTAGCATCCCTGTTCAGGTCTTCAAGTATAGCTTTAGGCGATCTCGGTGCCCAGGAGGAACCGAATGAAGTACCGGCATCACAGAAAAGGCATTTGTGGGGGCAGCCGGTCTTTGTAATGACAGAACAGTTAAAATATGACTTTCTGTAGCGTTTGTGGTCGATCATGCTCCAGTCTATGGTTCCACCGTCATGATATCCGTTTAACAGCCCCTGGTTATATCGAATGCTTCCGTTTTCCCGCCACATAATCCCGGGCGTTTTAAAGCCGGATGTCCTGTTTCCGAGCTCCTCAAGGAACATGGGGAACGTCTTGTCACCCTGGCCGACCATCCCATAGGTTGGGGAGACTCGTTCAAACATTTCTTCAGGCATAGACATTACAGCAGAACCGCCGATTATAGTAGGTGCAGTCTGGTTAGCGATTTTTACCCACCGGACATAATCGGGCATGAAGCCCTGCGAGTCCGAATATTTCTGTGTATCAATATTGCGCAGGGAGAATCCAACAATATCAGGGTTATGCTCTTTAAGTGCGGACATAAGCAAAGCATCAGTATCCTTTACCTTCATGAAGTCAAGGACATGTACTTTATGTCCTGCATTCTGCAGGGGTTTTGTAAGAAGTGAAATCCCTACCGGGGGTGGTGATAACAATTCATATGTATTGCCGTAGACTAGAAGTATTTTCATTGCTGAACTTCTTGCAAGTTACTCTATCTTTGAGACAGGATGAATTTAGAAATCTTTATCTATAACGATGAGTTGAGTGACGAGTACCATGAAGCATATTAACTGGCGTCAATCTGATTTACAATCCTTAAAATATCAAAAGCAAAAAAGTCCCCGCTGGTACTCGTTTAATCTCCAACACCTTGTTATCCAGCTTTTTCTAAAGTGTTACATCATCTATAAGCATTCTTACGGAAATCGATGGTAAGAATGTATATGATTATTTCTTCATGATCTGCTATATAAAACAGTCTAAACTTGCCAAGTCGATAACGCCATGTATCGGGAGTATAGTCTCTTAATTTCTTTATGTTCTTTCCGAAGCATGGTTCATTGCTTATCTGAGGATATACATAGTCCTTCAACTTCTTCTGGATGAAAGATATATTTGTCTTTGATAACTTCTTCAGGGCTTTTGTAAACTCGTCAGTTTCAAATATTCGATAATTACCCAACGAATTGTCCTTTTTTCGATTTCATGTCTTTTATCGCACTCTTCAGGCTTCTGTTGAGCTGTTGGTTCTCTCTTATCTCTTCCATCTCATAATCATCAACATGCTCATGCTCTTCGATATATCGTAAGGCCGAAGTCTCAATGAAATTGGACAATGTTCTGTTATCGCTTTCGGCCATAGCTCTGAATAATTCATATATTTTTTCATTTAATCTCAAAGTTACAGTTTTAGACATAATGTCCCTCCATTTCTATTTGTGTTCATATTGTATCATTAGAATACAATAGAATACATTGAAATGCAAATAAAGTTTAATCCTTTTTTTATACGGATAACAAGTTCACTGATGCGTATCCCGACTTACATCAACTAACCATCAAACTGATTTGAACTTCGTAAAATACCGCTCTCTAAATGGTCGTTGCTGGTACGCATGTCATGTGACTTGTTATGAGCAGCAGTACTTTTCCCTCAAGCTATTTTCTGAATACGCTGAATAGTTTGTCAATCGAGGATGTTTCAAGTTTCGACACGGCTTCAAGTTCGCCAGCATCAAGCCAGACACCCTCACATTCCGAGCATTTATCAATCTCAATGTTTTTATAGTTAATTGAAACGAGCTCCATGCCGCACTTAGGACATCTCATGTGATGCAATTCTTTAAGCTTTTTCTTCTCTTCAGCAGCAAGATTCCTATGCTTCACTTCCTCAACTTTTTTCAGCCTCTCGTATTCCTGTCTTGCTATAAATTCTTCTTCTCTTTCACTGGGTTTATCTGGCATATTAACCTCCTTCGTTTATCAAATATATTTATCATTCTCACATCATGCTGTCGTAATCTTTTTATAACGATCTTGCATATAGGAATTACTCGATCGATTATAACTAAATATTATAATATATCATTGTTGATTTCTCACTCATAACGCCAACGTCACTGACGAGTGCCTGTAGACTGTTTAAAAGCCAAAAGATTATTTGAAAAACTTAAATCAATCAAAAGTAAAATCGGCACTTCTGGCACTCGTTCACTGTGCACGTGTTTGTCAGGCTTTTTCATCATATTGATCGATTCTTATCAGGGCTAAATCTCCGACTTTCTCTGTAGAGATCTGCAAAGTATAAGGCTTTTTTGAGTCATTTAGTCTCCCCTATTTATTATCCATCTGAACAGCAATTATTCCGGGTTTAGGATGTTTATATCCTGGAATTTTAATTTCAAGCTTGAAATCAATCGCATCATCTCCATCAATCCAGTTGTTCTTGTCATAGCTTATCCAGCGCTGGTAAGCGTAAATATCCTTTTTTAGCGTCACTTCAAGTATATCTTCTGCCTCCTGCGCAAAAACCGTGCCCTTTATAGATACTGATGTTGATATTGGCTTACCAGCGGGAAAATGCAGTATATAATCTTTCCCTGCCGGAACTTGATCAAAGTACTTTATGATTGGAAGAGATGCAAATGTCTCATTGGTTGGTTTTTGTAAGGTAGCGCATCCAGAAGAAGTAATGATTAGCGCTACACCAAGAAGCAGTAAAATGAACTTATGATTCATTGGTTTCTCCTTTCTTATTGTGTTGCCTAACGAATTCTCTGATGCCTGCCATGTAAGACGTCAACAGGCTCTATTCACAATTTGTAAACTAAAAACTAATCAAAATCTCATTGACACTGCTGGCAGGCATTCAGAGCACTGTCAGGTTATGTCTTAGTTTTCTTATTGTTTGTTGTCGTGGCCTGATCCCTTGTCTTTTCTTATTACGGTGTAAACTCTGTCAGCATTTTGAGGGTGTCAACCTTCAGGCCATCCTCCTGCATCGCTTGCCTACCATCATCTGTATCCAGGAACTCCTTGAATTGTTCCATGTCTGGGACTTCCAACAGCACGCCTGTCAGATTCGGATTGTTGGGATCTCGAAAGTTCCGCGCCTTGATCCCCAACTTGCCAAACATTTCGTGACGGCTTCCTGGGCCTTTATGCCATGCCTTTGCCCATACCTCTCCGTTCTCAACTTCGTGTACCACTATTGCCGTTGTCATCATTACTCCTTTCCTCCATCTTCTATTAGGAATCATAGGTTCATCAATCAAGTCTGACCCCATTCCTTCCATTTATTTCTAATAC
>CAMYJJ010000050.1 GCA_947258735.1 Thermodesulfovibrionia bacterium
GCAAGACTTGTTATTGCACCTATAGCCAAGTCTCTTCCACTGACAACTGTATTATTGACAAAATTACTATTTGACGCCTGCTCAACACCATTTACATAGATTTTTGTTCCGCCGGTATCTGTTGTTATTACATAGTGATACCATTGGCCGACTGGTGCTAATTCATAGTAGTAATGGATAGTGTTAACATTGCAATGAGACGACATGCTATAACTCGGTGTCCCCCAGTGATTTATCCCCATAAACCATGCCCGTCCACATGAGCTTCCACCGTATCCTAAAAGTCCCGGTCGATTGGAAACCGAATCAGCCTTAAACCATAACGATACAGTCCTTTCTGCCGTCGGCAATGGACTTGCACTGGCTTTGATATAATCATTGCCATCAAAGTAGTAGGCACTCCCGGTCTTGCCGAATCTGTCCTCAGTTAACGTTGCTCCTATAACCGTACCGTGATTCTCATTTGCACTTTCATCATTCGCATTTCCGTTAAAGGGAAAATATGTTACTAAACCATCTGTAATAGAACAGACGTCCTCATCAATATTATTGTCGCAGTCGTTGTCCAAATCGTCGCATATTTCCGCTGTCGGAAATACGGCATTGCAAGCAATCCAGTTTCCACTATCATCACAGCTCTCTGTTCCGAAGCTACATACTCCTACATCGGTGCTCCCGCATTGTTGAGTTAAATTTTCTGATCCATCTAATACTCCATCACAATCATCATCTAATCCGTTGCACACTTCAATATTATCCTCTGTATTATCTGTGCAAATCTGTGTTCCATTTGCACATTCATATATTCCTTCTTCACAATCATCCATATCTGCTCCATCACAGTCCACTCCGAACCATTCCTCGTCGAAACCGTCAGCTTTTTCAGGGTCATCACAGTTATTATTCTTGTTATCGCATAACTCAGGCGCTCCCGGATATACTCCTCCGTCAATGTCATTACAGTCATCTCCTCCAATAACTGAAACCGGCCCATCCCACCCATTGGAGTCTAGTATGCACTCAACATAATTGTCACTGTCATTATCTATCTCTGTTTCAGGTATGGTGCTATCGCAATCGTTCAATTGTCCATCGCATAGTTCAGGGGCACCAGGATAGACCGTGTTGTCATCATCATTACAATCAACAGGCCCACAGTCTCCACCGTCTGTAGAGTATTCATCTGAATCGTTATCAGTACACGGTATGCTGCCTGTAACTTCAAATAGGGCAGAGGCAAGGACGTCACCTCCCAAGACTTCGAGTTGAGCCGAATACCCCAGTCCCCCGCCATGCTTGAAGTCAAACCTGAGGAGATACGAGCCATTCACATCGGTTAGTACATTCATCGGTGAATTTACAGGCGTATTTCCATCATACAGCTGCACATATCCTGAAGGATCAGGAGCTGCAAACGGATATGAAATCTCTAATTCTGCATTGGGTATTGGAATACCCAAAGAATTTTTAACAACAATGTTGAAAATATGAGTTGATATTGATAATGTCGCTGTATTGTCTGTAAAGGTTACTGAAGAAGGAGATATCGTTATCGTAGCGACGTCACATACATCACCAATCCCGTCGATATCAGCATCTTCCTGATTCGGATTAGGAACAGTGAGGCAGTTATCATCACATTCGTCTGTAATGCCTCCTGTGCAGAAATTATCTGTAGGACTTCCGCTGCTGTCACCGTCATCATAAATGCCATCTCCGTCTGTATCAATCCGTTCCAGTACATATATTTCCCTAACCTGGGAATCCGGGAGGGCTCGGTCATAAAATCTAACTTCATCAATGTATCCGATCAATGAATTGGCCGGATTAGAATTGGCTCCCATCCCGAGTATTACTCTGTGATACGTGTCGCTGTAATAAACAGAAGACATGCTGCTACTATTGGTCAATTGTGCATTGATGTATGTTTTCACCGTACTACCGTCATAGGTATAACAATAATGTTTCCAGGTCACCGTATCCGTTTCTCCAAATTCCAGCCACTGTGAGCCGGCATTAGTCTCTCCAGCAAAAGTCATTCCATTCAATTGATTCCAATTATCCAAAACATACATGAGATGCCCTGATATTTCACCTGAGACTGATGACGGCCATCCCACTTCGACAATGTACTGCTCCCGGTTATTAGAATCTGTTTTAACCCAAGAACAGACCGTAAAATTTTCTGTCTTGAAGGGCTGATCATCTTCAACCTCTATATAATCATCGCCATCAAAATACATCACACCGCCCCGAATACTCTTCTCCATCCATGTAGCTCCATCCACTGTCCCATGACGTTCATTACCGCTCTCATCAGCTGCATCTTCATTGAACGGATAGAACCCTATCATGCCGTCTGAAATGGAGCATGTGCCCTCGTCAACATCACCATCGCAGTCGTTGTCCAGAGTGTCACATGTCTCGGGAACACTACCGTCCTCAGTGCCTCCGACATCAGTAGAACACATTGCTGAATTCATGTCTGCGCATTCAATAATGCCAGGGCCGCACTCCCCTACACCGTCACAGGGTTGGCCGAGACCAAGAACAAGAAAATCTTCATCTGACGTCCCATCACAGTCATTATCTAATCCATCACAGAGCTCTGCTATGCTCTGATTATCAGAACCACCGGGCTCTGTAGAGCATATCGATGTATTCAGATCAAAACATTCTATTTCGCCAATTCCGCACTCACCTTCACCATCGCAGACAACTCCAATATTAAAGCCTTCGTCGGCATTAGCATCACAATTATTGTCATCACCGTCACAGACTTCAATGGCTACGGGGTTGATATCCGGGTTATTGTCATTACAATCTATTTCTGTACCATTTGGACAGTCAGGGTGTCCGTTTTCACCGTAACCGTCACCATCATTGTCCACGCAATTACTTGCGCAATCAGGATCATCATTATTAATAACGCCGTCACAATCATTATCGAAATCGTCACTACATGTTGGGTCTCCGAACGGTCCCTCGATTTCTTCTGGATTTACAAACTCATTACTGTCATCGCAGTCCAGATTGTTTTCAACATAACCATTCGGCTGAGTGCAATGCAGTGCAGAATTATTCAGGTCACCGAATGTGTCAAGATCATTATCGAGATACCATGTCCCCTGTCCTGTTACGTCAGGATCTTCATCGTCAGTAGCACCATCGCAATCATTGTCTTCGCCGTCACAGACTTCGGGACTGCCCTGGTATTCAGAGCCGCCCGGGTTAGTTGAACATATTGCCGATATCATTGTTGCACATTCTATAGACCCGGTTCCGCACGCTCCTGTCCCTTCACATGTATCACCAACATTGTAATCTTCATCCACCGGCCCGTCGCAGTCATCGTCTATGCCGTTACATTCCTCCACATTATCAACTGTATTGTCAGAGCAAGTCTGCAATCCAGTTGAGCATTCATATACACCTTCTTCACAAAAATCCAAATCCGATCCATCGCAGGATCCGCCAAACCATTGCTCCCCAGAGCCATCCGGAGTTCCCGCATCATTATCGTTATCTTTGTTATCGCAAAGTTCAGGAGCACTGGGATATATGGTATCGTCATCGTCATTAAAGTCATCCCCTGCTGTTATATAGCATCCGGAAGGTTCACAACCATTTCCCGTGCAAGAATCGGTGACTGTTAAACTGATATAACCATCACCATCACTGTCACAATAATAATTAATTTCTTCGGTATCTGGCAGGGCAAAAACGAACCTACGGAAATTGGTGCCGTCGAAGTCAGCGAAATATAGTTCTCCGATTGAATCCCAGCCGATCATTGACTGGAATACGTCAGGCATGACTGACTGGAGATCCGCTATCAGGTTCCCTTCCAGGTTATACAGCGCCCTGTGTGTAATACTGAGAAGGTTGTTGTCTTTTGTGAAGAGAGCTATGTTCTCATCCTGGCAAAAGTCGGAAGGACAAAGATTTGTCTCGCCTCCTCCGGGGAGATTTATCAAGACATATTGAGGAGTAGACACAAACCCTCCTCCCTCAGGAAGTCCATTGAATGTATGGTGGTAAAAAAGGAGAAGGCTTGAATCATAATTTGAGGCCATCATGTTCCACTCGCCGAGGTACGCCGGTTTGATAACAGTCCTGCCCGTACCGTCCGTGTTCAGGACGACCAGTCTCTCGAAATGACCAGTTTCATAATCAGGACCATCCTCCCTGGCTTCGATTACAAAGATCTTTTCACGGTCGCGTGACCCCCAGAACATACGATAACTATAAGGAGACTGCGGCGATGCAAGAACGGATGCATTATTACCGTCCGCATCCATTATCATTAATTGACCGTTGTCATTAAAGACTACCCTGTCATCATTATTAAAATACGCAACCGCATCATTACCCGTCACTAAAGCTATCTGTGAGGTAACGCCTGAAAAGATGTCATATACATTAACCGCTGCCGTGTCATTGTCAAACCCTTCTGCATATACCAGTAAACTTTGAGTAGAATTCAGACTGCCGAAACTGCTAAGATTGCTGCAGTTGTCCTTGACCGTGCTCATTACCGCGGCAGACGGATCATAGATGTACAAGTTTATCTGTGTGTCGCTACAGTCTCCATCCGCCGTAAAACTGCCCATCGGGATCATTTCTTGAGCAATGTTATAACAATCGTTGCATCTTACACCTATAAACATCGCCCTGTGACCCAGATCATCCGACTGAAAACTCGGATTGAACATAATGGTATTGCCGTTGTTTCCTATCACATCAGCATAATACGGTGCCAGATCTCCGGAAGGACCAAAGCTTCCATCAGATGCAACAGAAAGAACCATGTGACTGATTGACATGTATTCAATTGTTCCATCAGAGCTTTGTACCTTCATTGACACTGCGCAGTTACCGCTATCATCGCACGTTATTATGCCGATATTACTGTCAAATTGAGCGCCGTCATCATCCCCAAAACTGGCAATTGCCCAGTTGCCCTCAAGGTCAGCAGTCGAATAAGTCCTGTCCCCTTTCTTCATTATGAGCATTGAATAGAAACGGTTTATGTCATTTCCCGGGGCAGACGCGGCTACAGCCAGGTTTCCGCTGCCCGAAATAGAGCCGTTGAACTGACCGTTATTAAAGACGACTGACCCGTCGTCATTAACCAGATAAACACTGCTGCCTGAATAGGGTGCAACCGCCCCATCTCTATTGCCAGTCCCTTCAGCAGAATAGTTGCCCAAACTATCAGGAGTCAGGATAGAGGAATATGCGGAGTAATAATACGGGCCGTTAGCGTCATATTCGTATTCAATAGAATAATAATCGCCTGAGAAGTCAGCGTTGCTGTATGTCTTTGTATCGTCTATCTTTACACCAACTACTATCATCTGTGCATCAGGATCATCCGTCCAGTCCATAATGAACATGTTTCCATTGTCAGAAAGAATAAACTTATGAACCTCTGTTCTGTCACTGAAAACTTCGGTAATCGTAGTACTTCCATCAGGATTTAGGTTTGTCGAATATGTGAAATCTTCCACAATCGGGGCAGGACTGACCGTGCCGTTATCATTTTCTACTTTAGTCTCGGTTGCTGTGCCGTCACTTCTTAAAATTGATGTTCCAGTCACTGTTAACCAGGCTCCACTGTTAACATGTGCCAGATTTGTAAATCCCCATTTGCCGACAATGACGTCATCAGCAATAAAGCTCTTCAGTTCGATAAGCGCACCGAACTCCCCTGTGGATGTAAGAAGGTCACCCTGTGCAACCAGTCCAATACCCTTTACGTAAACGGAAAAGCGTTTGAGTCCGCCGGACAGAGTCTCATTTGCATTCGGCTCATATGATGCCGGAAAGCCCAGGGTGTTTATACCGAAATTAAGAGGCACTACAGAAGTTCCGGGATCAACAGCAAAAATCACAAGAGCGTCGGGGTATGTTACTCCGGAAATGGTAACATCCCTTATGTCAACGAGCTTGGGGTCGTCTCCACTAACAGCAACGGGTGAACCGGTGATTCTGTCCGTACAATCTATTGAAGGCTCGGAAATAATGATATCTCCATCTATTAACTGGCCGGGGAATATTGGCGCCGGCGTATCACAAACAAATGTTTCATTACCCCATATTTTAATCTCCGTGCCGTCATTCGTCACATTATAAAACTCATCAACTGTGTCAGGGTTACCTATATTCGCATATGGGAAAACACCTGACTTCATCGTTTCAGTGCCGTTTATCATCTCTGTGCCGATGATCTTATTGATATATGTCGTTCCTTCTTCACCGGGATCTCCCAGTGTTGTCTCATACACGCGAATCGAATTATCCAGCAGGAAGTAATCTACAATTCTGACTGACAAGGTGGAAGCGGCTTGAGGCATAAAGGTCATATAATTAAACGACGCATTTTCAGCTTCATTGTATCCATCACCATCTGAATTGTTACGGTCGAATGCCTCGGCCCTGAGATAATATGAATTCCCTTCTATCATCACACCGGCCGGGATATCAAATGAAGTTGTGCTATATTCATCGCTCCGATAGATTCTCTTATTCGAAGAGTCAAAAACGCTCACGCTGTAAACATCAGCACCTGGCAGATTATTAAAACTGAAGGTCGGAGTTGTGGTCAGATCCGAGACCGCAAGGCCGCTGATTACTCCAAGCTGTATCGGATTGTCTATCGGAAGAGCATCAGCTTCCGCTGTCTGGCCCAAATTATTTGATACGGTAAAGTGATAAGTCCCGTCCTGATTCGTATAATCAGGATGCAGGCTGTATGTGTGACTGCCTGAAGTATTATCCAAGTTATGAGTTATTGGGTCTGTTCCGGGCGGCAGATTATCAACGATTACAGAGCTTATGCTGGCCGGTACGCCGCCGAGGTCATCGACTATTGCCTTAAGATGCAGTTTGTATCCATTACGAGAGGGGTCTGGGTGATTGGCCATTGTCTCAGTAAATGAATTGACTTTTATAAGGGTCAGGGACTGACCGGGGGTAAATCCCATATGAAGCTCAGACCTGTTTTCAAGGTCGTCTAATCCATCGCCGTCGCTACTGTTATGGTCGCGGGCTTCCAATCGGAAGATATAGCTTGAACCGAAACTCATATAAGCAGCTGGAACTGTAAAATCAGGAGAAGCCTGATTGCCGCTGTCAAGAATTTGTGTAAGCTTGTTGCTGACCGGATTATAGGTATAAATTCTTCCCCTGTAATAATCGGCATCAGCAACAGAATCACAGTTGATCGTGGGAGTGGTAGTGTTATAGTCCGGGATGCTGCATGTCATACCGCCGAGGTCTCTCGGGAGATCTATCGGATGTGTATCAAATGTCTCTGACTGCCCCTGATTATTCGTAACAGTGATCCGGTAAGTACCGCTCTGGCCCGAGTAAGGAATAAACTTGTAAAAATATCCATCCGAGGAGTACTGGTCTATAGCGTAGACGTTCGGGTCTGTCTGCGTATTTATATTAGCCGCTGAAACAGACGCGATATTGTCAGGCACCCCGCTAGGATCTTCAACATATACCTGGAAATAGAGATAACGTCCATTTACGATACCCGGCTTGTTTATAGTCCTCCTGGTAAAGCTGCTGGCCGATGAGATGCCGAGGCCTATGGGCAGGTCCAGTGTATGGTCAATTCCGGTTATTGTCTCGTTGGGCTGGTCAATTTCATTGTTCCCATCGGGATCGCAAACAATATTATTCTGGGTCACAGATTGGATATTCCAGCCGTGTTTAATCGCATTTACGTTCCAACTTCCTCCCATTACCGGAATACGGTAATAGCCGTTGCCGTCTGTATCCGCGCCAGCATAAATAAAGCCCAGCCCGGTCTGTTCTGATCCGTCAAGCGCGTTCGATGTCCAGGCTCCAACACCAACATCTACAGCCGGAGTCACTCCGTCTGCGCGGAATACTCTTCCTTCGATGGCACAATCAGCATAATATGCAGTAAGTGTGACAGGTCTGTATTCACCGAAGGCAAGATCTGTTATGTTACCTGATGAATAAGGGACCAGTTCCTCTGCTATACCGTTTACAAGAGGAGGATGATTCTCGCAATGGAAGCAGGCATTTACATACCAGTCACCTTCCATGACTCCAAGCGTACCCTGTCCAAAAGAATTAGTTTCACCGGTGTTATGCAGGTGTTCCAATTCCGGATCACCGCTGGAGTTGTCGGCAGAAATATGAATAAACTGAACAGGCAGAAAATCTTCGGTCTGCACAGTTACATTTATCCATGCTGTTTCTCTGTAAACTACAAAATCAATGACATTCGGCCCTGACACTGTCGGTACGATAAATGCATTATCTTCGTAATTATTGTCCGGCGTGAGGATGTCGAAATATCCAATAGGAGGATTATGCGCCGATACTCGCCATTCATCTCCGGCTATTACATCAAGGGCAAACAGACCATCAAGGTCTGACTGAGTGTAGCTCTGTTTACCAAACAGAGTTTCTCCTTCAAATTCGATTCCTGAAACAAACGTGCCGATCCCATATTCAGTCACGATTCCGGTAACCTGGGCAGTTGGCGGATAAAGGATAATACTGTATCCTGAGATCCCGCCAGAAGGTACATTTACGACATCATCCGGAGGACTAATATAACCGGATTTTTCAGCATCGATCTCCCAATCCTCTCCGGATGAAACATATAACGTGAAGTCACCGTTTATGTCTGTCTCGGTCCATGAATATCTATTATTAAATGAATCTGCGTCAACATCTACTCCTCCTATCGGATTGCCTGTACCGCTTTCTGTTACTATGCCTGTAATTTGAGTATCTGCAGAGACAAGGGATAAGTCATGTCCTGACACACCGCCTGCGGGAACAGTGATGATGTAGTCTTCCAGCTCAAGATAACCACGCTTGAAAGTGCCGATCTCACAGTCAGTCGGGTTAGCAAACTGTAATGTGTAATTGCCATTGTCGTCCGAATATGCTGAAGACGCAAGCCTGTCCGGGTTGTCCTGATCGCAATAAATGAGAGCCTGAGACACGGTCGTGGTCGTGCCTTCTTCAAACACGGTTCCAGTTACTGTTATTGGATCGCTTAAACCTACAAGAGTAAATGTATCTGCAGCATTTTCACCTAAAGAATTCGTTGCCCTGATGATATAATTACCCGGAGGTAACATCCCGTTTTCGAAATGCATCCTTATTGTGATATCTGGACTCGTCGCATCATAATCACCGCTGAGCATATCACTTGAATAAACGGTGGAACCGTCGGCAATAACATCTCTTATCAGTCCCCATTCACCAGCGTCCATGATACCATTGCCGTTGGCGTCAAAGATCAGGTCAACCTGTACTCTTTCACCTGCTGCGTGGGCACGTGTCTGAAATGTCATGCCGTACGGGGAATTGGCAGGGGTGGTCTCCGGTACTGCCAGAATAAACAGAGAACCGCTGCATACAGAGGGATCATTACCAGTACTGTCAGAACAGACTTGCGAGCTGCTTACGCAATCATAAACACCCTCCATACATGTATCACCATCGGAACCATCACAGCCACGGCCATACCATGGCTCACCTGATCCGTCAGGACTATTGCTGTCGCAGTCATTGTTGATTGTGTCACAGAAATCAGTTGCTCCCGGATATACTGTATTGTCATTATCATTACAGTCGCCGTCTGACTCACTGAATCCATCTCCGTCATCATCATCACATACATCACCAATTCCATCACCATCAGCATCTTCCTGACCGGGATTGTATGTATCTGGACAGTTATCACAGACATCCTGTGTGCCGTCACCAGAGTCTGACACACCGCCGGTCCAGTACGTCACTGAAGCCCACTCCGATGCTGTCCCGTCTGTATGTCCGATTACACCAAAACGAATATTCTTTTCTCCGCCGGGACCGATATTCTTAGGAGCATTTTTTGTAAGTAGTAAATCCCCGTCCTTGTATACATTGACTGTAGTCCCCTGGAGGGTCATCCGGTAAGTATGAAAATCGTCTGTAGTCGGTGTAAAAACAGCATCACTGCCATAGGGTGCCGAATACAGAAGCTTGATAAAGTTCTGATCAGCTATTATGAGCGTTTCAGAATACTCACCATCAGAAATTGATACACCAATGTCTTCTTTAACAGGCCCTGTTCCGGGCTTTACTCTGACCTGGACAGTTGTACCTGCTGAGTTGGAGAGATTTACATCGTCATAACGGTAATTGTAGAACCAGTGATTTGCGTTCTGATCGTAGTCTGATCCTGTACCGGTATGACAGGTAGTGCACTTGTTTTGATCATTATCATTATCCGCGCTTACCGACAATATTCCAGAGGCAGCTGATTCCCCGATAACCGAAACACCATGAAAAGTGTTTATTTCAGTTGACCAAATATCAGGCGATGTTTGAGGAATTGTATCAGGATAATACGACAGATCCCAGGGAAGATCCAGATCCGGTTCATTAATATAAGGGCAATTTGGATCGGAGAGCGCCAAGGCCTCAGTAGAATGACCAACACCTACAATTCCTATATTTGTCTGAATTCCATCAACTGCATTAATCGCAAAAAGACTGGAGTTTGTAAAAGGATCCCCTCCACCGGCACCGTATAATATATTGTCAATAACAGCTAAAGCATTTATTGTGTAAGGCCCGGAAGATCCTATAGGAGTCGCAGTACCGGTTGCCGTATCGACTGTATAAAGCTGTCCGCCGTATCCGCCATAGAGTGTTCCGTTATCATATTCCAAAGCGCTAAGAGTGGTGGAGAGCAGAACTGTCGAATTTACAAGACCGGTATCTGCATCCAGTTCCAGCAGTTGAGGAGTATCGTCATCGCTTGCGTATAAGAGATGATTGTCGTAATCGTAGGCAAGACCTGATATTGGCACCCCGAGTGTACTCCAGGGAACAGGATTCAGCGTGGCAGTTTCCGGATCAATTTCATATATCTCTCCGCTAAAGTGGTGTGAAGCTCCCAGCAGGGTCGAACCGACCCATGTCATCCCCTTAATTCAGCAGTCCAGAGTAAACGTACCAACAAGTGAGGTGCTGCCGGTAGTACTGTTTATTGTGTATAGATTTGCAAATCCCCCGTCGGTTGCAATCAGTTCAGGATCAGCGTCGAGTCTGTTCAGAGCAGTTCCGGCAACTGTCAGTAGGGTAAAAGTCAGGATGAAAACAAGGCAGCAAAATCTCCACTTCTTATTCATTTTTTCTCCTTAATTTTATATATATGAAATCTGGATAGGTTCGAACTGAATGGAAGGCAATTCTCTTGATATTACAAAGCCCATTTTCTTTGCTGTCTGTGCTCATATTCCCCCGTAGAATTAAAGCAGGAATAGCAGTCTTAATTATAAGACGCACGATTCCACAGATTCATAAATGCAAAATTAAAATGAAGTGAGCCAAAGAGTGAACGAGACGCATTCCCTAAACAAACATTGCTTCTGATCACCGTTACACATACCAACTGCGCATATGCTTAATCAATATGTAAAGAAAATAGAATTTTCGTGTTCGCTAAAAGGATTGAATATTATTTTAAAAGAGAAGGGTATTTATGTCAATAAAAAAATTGCGTAATTCATTGAAAGAACGTCATTTTTGCCAGTTCGTGCAAACATTCGATATTACATTAATTGAGAATATTACTTTCAGCAACTGGCTGTTCTCTTATGTAGATGGTGGAGTGAAATCGTTCGGTTTTTGAGAAAAACTATAGACCAGATATGTGAATGAATCATTTTTGTGATTGATTTTATTGGTAAATTTCACCTCTCATTGCAGTATACGTTATTTAGATGTATCGCTCTGTAGCTCTTAGGCTTCATGCTGGCAGGATCAAAGCTGTAAATCTCATTTACAGCTAATTCCTGATTCAGTTTAAGGATAATACTTAGGGCCTTCCCTAAACATAAATAATCGTTTCGCATGGACACGCGCACTCATATCGAGGTCGGACCTCGATATGAACTACTCTATACTGAGCGTGCCGCTGCTGAGAACAAGCTTTCCATTACTTATTGTCACTTTATGAACAGGTGCACTTGTTTTTATCGTCGTTACTCCTGTACCCGGACTGCCAGTGAAATTACACCCATAACCGCTTACCAAAGTAACTGTTTTATTCTGATTGAAATCAATGTTCTCGTTTAACTGTCCCTCCTGTATCTCTATGGTACTTCCATCTGAAGTTGAGCTATCGCTATATGCAGCTGCAAGCGTTGGATATGTTGTTTCCGAGACTCTCACCAGATTACCACAGGACCCCACTGGTGTTAGTTCAACATCCTTTGGATAGACTTGTGCGTTCTTTAAACTCACGGTATTACCGCTTGAAGCCTGGTAGTCTACCCCCTGATGTGTCATTGCCGCCACCCTCATGTCATAATCTTTTTCTGCATCTACTGGAAGCAATGGAAACCAGTATTCTCCGGAAAAATTCGGGTCTGGATGAAACGCACTGTCTACTTCTTCACCAGTCGGTTGATTATTCTTATATGCCACCACCGTTATCCCGTAGAGCTTTTCCCCTGTAACGCTGTTAGAGACATACCCCTTTATCTCTCCATATATTGGCCCTACAGGAGTCTTTACCGATAGATCATACCCCGTGTCTGTTCCCGCTTCTACTGACGTCCCCGTCTTCTGCGATACCCGTACATAGTACTTCTTACTCTCCACAGGGATGAATCCAGTTATTACTTCACTTGCTCCATACCCTCCGGCATTCCCATTCCCCGGTGTATCTATTAACGCTACACTGCTGCCATCAACTTCATACACCTCCAGCACAATATCACTCTCTCCTCTATTGCTCGCCCTAATCTCATATGTCTCTTCAGCCTTCCCGCTGAACTTTACCCAGTCCTCATCTGCCTCTACCCCATCATAGTGGAAGTTGTGACGCTCGGGTGATGGATAATTAACAAATATCTCCCGTGCCTCAGTAGAATCGTCATCATCTTCATATATGTCGGGCTTATACGTTTGGCTCACTGTCAGCTGCTTCACTAAATAACCCTGAACATATATTGCCACGTTATATGTTCCATAATAGGTAAAATCCGTGTATTCCCGCTCATACCGCTCATTGTCTGCATTCCATAATAAAGTAATTTCAGGCAGACTTATAATCGGATCAAAAGATAATACTGTTTCATACCACGGTGGGGTAATCACTGCCTTCACATCATCTGCTGACAGTGTCCCGGTAAAAGTTACGTTATCTGCCCATATGGTGAACGATGTTGACCCATCGTCGAGTACCACGTCTGCTACTGCAGAGCCAATCAATGGGTTGTTCCCTGCATTCTTAAGCCCCGATCCGATCATGTATTGACGAGCTATTAATCCATCAATGGATTCATTACTGACTCCGTTGCCGTTATCATCGATCTCACCTTCCTGCCAGCTGCAACTCTGGCTCATCGCCAGCTTCGCATTAAGATATGCATCTCTCAGATTCTTTCCATTTATAACCTCTACCCAGAAGTAACTTGAAAAGGATATGGTCCCATTGGAGAGAAAACATGCTGTATCATCGGCACCAGTGCTTGCAATTATGATCCTCTCCTTTCCATCAGGAGGTGCCAGGTACGGTATAAAACTTCCTGACCGGTTGGCATCGTAGATCACCGTTACTCTCTTTAATTCAGATGCATTGTTCTGCAGATTGTCAAGCCAGTCATCCAGATCCACTGCTAACACTGTCTCTTCGCTACCTGTATTATGAATTGCAAAGCTACCTTTGCTGCCTTTTCCTATAACATACAGAATAAGATCATTAGTGTTATTTGCAGTTTCAAGAACAGAGATGGCATTCTGTAAACTCAAATCCGTCTCCCTTACAATGGTATCAGCAATTTCTGCCGGGCTCAGGATCTGGATATCACTATCATTGTATCCCTTTGCCTTCAGTGTGTCATAGGCAAGCTTGATGTTGCTTTCTATCGCTGGCCACAGTTGATCAGTCGTTTGAGCGGCTGCAACGAGGATAGCCCTCTGGCTCGGGGCATTTCCAACAGTTACCGGTACAATGAGAGGATACGTCTTGTTCCCCTTCGTGT
>CAMYJJ010000051.1 GCA_947258735.1 Thermodesulfovibrionia bacterium
AATAAGAATCTTAAATCATCATCGCATGAAAATGTATTCAATGTATTCACAGAGTTCAGTAATAATATGCACTTTAAAGAGCATCGTTTGTGAAAAGTATATCGTATGCAATGTTAATTTAACAAGAAAAAAATGAACAATACAACAGCTTTAAATATTGATGTGCAGTTGATATGTTCAGTTATCAAGTCCAATCTTGGAATGAATACTTTTAGATATTAGTTGCAAAAGTGAAGTAACTCTTCTGAAATGGCATTTATCAATTCGATTCTTCCGCTTTCTCCGACTCAACAGCACATGAACAAAGAGGACAGGTGCTGCCTGATATAGTGACTGGAGAAATTGATTTAAGATCCACGGTGTCACTCTCAGGCCTGTAAGCTGGAGTTGCAGGATACTCGATCCGGAGCAGTTTAGGCTGCTGTAACATATTAAGTTTTGTTGTAATCCATGTCCATCCTGCAAGAGGAAGGGTGGCAAGACCGAAGAGACGTTCTTTCATGGAAATCCCTCCAGTTTCCTGAATTATCTCATGAAGCAGTTTTTTGGCATTAGCCCTCCGTTCCTTATTCGGTCCAAGGATCATTGCAGGGTACATTGCAGGGATCGCGCTTCTCACATATTCCTTCATTCGTTCTGCCCTGCCGCTCAGGAGTGGATTTGATGAGTCTTTTAAATTGCGGTATCCATCAAACCAGACCTGGACTACCCTGAGAATAGATGGACCAAGAACCTCGAAGTTTTTCCTGTAGAGTTCGCTCTGCATTTTCTTTAACTCGGCAGCAGTGAAATGAGGATGGCTGAAGTGCATTGAGAAGCCGTCAAAGGTGCGGTAATCCGGAGTGTTTCGGTATTCCGGAAGATAGCGGTTTTCCTTGACCATCTGCTTATGCAGGGGTGTCCCGGGAAAGGCAAAATAAATAAGGACCTGCCAGAGAGACGGACCGAGTTCAGTGATCATCCGGAATTCTTCCATAATCTTTGCCCTGTCCTGATAGGGAAATCCTATGATCATTGATGAGAGGAGGGCGACCCCGCGTGATTTCAGGGATGAATAAAGTTCTGATAAGGACTTACCCTTCAGTTTATTGAAATTTGACTCGGTTCCTTCAAACGCAGTCCAGAGGATATCAAATCCCATCTCAGCAATTTCATCGGCAGTAAATTTTGAAAGTCCGCGTACACTGCCGAATCCCATAATAGACAAAGGCTTTCCTCCTTCACGTACACACTGGAGAAACTCCCGCGCCCTTTTCTCATGAAGGAAGAAATCCTCATCAATCAAAATAAAGCCGCTTAAATCATCCCCAGCCTTTTCAGCCATTTTTTCCATATCGAGCATGAGACGGTACATTTCCTGCCCGCTCTTTACAAATGGGATGTACTTGCGCTTGAAAAAGTGGGAGGTGCAGCAGAAATCACAGCCATTCGGGCAACCAAGCCCACCAGTGATATGCGCAACTTTTGTCTTAAGGGGAAAGGAATATATTTTAGGTGATTCAACCGGAGCATAGGGATGGACGATTGGCCTGTCTGTTTCTTCCCCAAGCAGCCGCCTCAAATAGTCTATCCCCTCTTCCCTGCATATGAGATCACCATATGGGGAAAGTTCTTCATCTGAAAGTACGGTGCCGTATCCGCCGAGAATTACCTTTGCCCCGGGTGCATGCCTGCGGATGATTCGCGACATTTTTTTAACTTTGTGATAGGTCGCAACAACAAAGTTTATCCCTATATAATCATATCTGCAATTCTTCAGCTCCCGTATAAATTCCCACTCTGAGGGATAATGGAGCGAGACAGAATGAGCTTCAATGTTTTCGGCAATATAGTCGAGCGCCCAGCATCGAATCACCTGACGGTAACTGAAGATACCCTGTTCCCGGGTAATCTGCGGGTGAAAGAGCTCTGCTCCAACAGAATCGCCTTCACCCTCTCCTCCAAATGGACGGCATACAGTTGTAAGAAGAATGTCTGGTTTTTGCATACGCATGTTCTCCTGAATTTATGAGGCAGTATGCAGGGGACTGCTTTAAAATTAAGAGTATAACATAGTACCAGAAAATATAAGGAAGCTGCGTGTCTGCTCTATTTTTCTGCTTGTAAATGACAATGAGAAAAGAAAGGGGTGATTCATCAAACCACTGCTTATCTATTTAAGAATGATTGTCTCACCATGCTTGAGCACAAGGAAGTCCTCATCAGATATCCCCTCTTTTTTCAATGCCGTTTTGAGCCGGCGGGGAGACTTATCAAGAGGTCCATCTGTAAAATCGAATGTACCCAAGTGCATGACAACAGATTTTTTTGATCGGGGGTCTTTGTGAGACTGAACAGCCTCTTGAGGATTAATATGATGGTTTTTCATAAACCATCTTGGTTCATATGCTCCAATAGGAAGGAGTGCAAGATCAAATGGCCCATACCTGTCCCCGGTCTCGCCAAAATGAGGTGAATAACCTGTGTCGCCTCCAAAATAAAGAACCGCCCCCTGCGATACAATAGAGATGATCGCATAGGTCTTTGCCTTCCGGAGTATACTTCTTGGCTCATGCCATTGTCTGATGATCGGTTTGAATGTTTAATTTGTTAAAAACCAGTTATGAAGCTTTTCTGATGATTTTGTAAAACACGCAAGGGCAAGCAACAAGTGATGTGTCATGGGAAGAATGGGAATCTCCTCTCTCCTCCGGCATAACCGGAGCAGTCATTGCAGTTTTTTTAGGCCTCTCCTCAGGCTGCTGCGTCACGGGAGCGGTCATTTTTATTGACTGCTGTGATGTGTTGTTTCCCGATATGTAGTCAAGAAGTATTTTAAACCCTCTGCCAAGTTACTCTTTCCGTGTTCCCTCAACTACTACTTCAGCTGCAAGATAGGAATCGTATTCTCTGATTTCATACCCGTGATGTTTCTTCATTACAACGTATGGGGGATGTTCGATTCCCCGGACAGAAAGATAACTGAAAACTACTCATATGATTCCCATAATGATCAGTGCTATCACAATCATAATAGTCGCCTTATTCACACCTCTATCCTGTTGATTTTCTGGTCAGGATCTGAGAATGCGTCTATGATAACAATACCAAGATATCCGTCAACAGTGATCCTGTCTCCGGTCTTTATTGCTTCTGCTGCCTTCTTGATCCCTGTAACGCAGGGCAGTCCGTATTCCCTGGCTATTATGGCGCCATGGATCAGCATGCCTCCCCGCCGTTCTACAACAGCCGAGGCAAGGGGCACGGCAAAGGTCATATTGGGATCAATGGAATCGCAGACTAGCACCTCGCCTTTTTTGAAATCCATCAGGTCCGATGTACTGTTTATTACGTGAGCAGGCCCTGTTGCAATGCCCGGCCCCGCGGGCTGTCCCGTAATCTGACGCGCCTGCAGCCGAAGGCCTGTTACAGCAACTTCGGATACACTCTCTGGGGTTTGCTCATGTACATCTAAACTCACTGAATTAAAATGACCTGCTGAGGAAGAGACTATTTCATCAGTGCCGGACCGGCGTGACAACTCGTGTTCAGCATCCAGGACCCGGGCTTTCAGTTTTCCCATGTATATGTTGTCATTATCGCGCATGCTGTAGCTTGCCCGTCCAATGTCCAGCATTTCTGCTGCATCCTCTCTTTTTTGTCCCTCGAAAAGAGAAAGGAACATCTGCTCCTTCTTATTTATTTCCTCATCTCCGCTCCTTTGTTTGATCCCGGCTGATGCCATTTCAATGACCATCTTAATAATATCCGGCGTTTCATCTTTACAGTGAAGGGACCTGCAGAGCAGATCACCGTGTGATGTGATAAACTGCTCAAGCAGGCTGCTGAATGAGGTATCAGAATAATTACCTTCCTTCAGTTCATTCGCGAGCCTGTCATTGTCCTGTACATGAGAAGCCATCTCCTGAAGAATGTCATTCCGCTGGACGCTCACCATATTATTGCCCTTACTCAGCAGGGACAGGAACTCGTAAGGGTCTCCGGGGTGAACGGTGTCATTGTAGAAAGTACCGAAAAGACGCATACCATGGGCAAAGGGTATAAAATAGTCCCAGTAAGTTTTTTTCCACTTTGCGAATATCTCCCGCCTTCGTGCTGCTTCATCTCGTATCTGCTGATCGGACAATTGCGATACATCGGTTTTTGCAAGGTCTTCTGATTCGTGCTGTAACGCGGGGACAAGTTCTTCCTCTATTGTGTGCCTCATTCTCTTCAGGTTCTCAAAGCTCTTTGTCAGGCTCAGGTACCATCCTCTTTTGTCATCTTTATCTTCACCGGAAAGTGTGGTGATTGGTCTTGACTGGAGCACGTACATGGCATTGTTATTCATTGTCCACTCCACATCCTGGGGGAGGCCGAACATGCGTTCTGAGTTCATGACAAGGCGGTAGACATTCTGTACGTTCTCGTCATTGAGGGGAGCCTTGTTCCTTAGCTCGGGCGGAAGGGAAGTTAATTCTGTCCCTGCGTCAGAAGGGCGGATTGCCTGGCTTCTGTCAGCCGGTGTATGTGATATAAGCTCCCCGCCGGCCCTACCGAGTATCCACCTGTCCGGCTCCAGTGTTCCGTCAACCAGTCCCTGGTTCAGGCCGTATACCGCTTCGATGACGCACTGAGAAGGATCATTCGGGTTCTGACCAAACCCTATGCCCGAGACATCTCCGGTGATTATCTCCTGGACTACTACAGCCATGGAACTGTTGCGCTCATCCAGTTCCAGTTCGCTCCGGTATAAAAGCGAAGCGTCGGACCATAGTGATGCCCAGACAAGTTTAATATGTTCAATGATCGATTCAGCGCCTCTTACATTTACATAGGACTCATGGAGCCCTGCGAAGGATGTTTCAGAACTGTCCTCCCCCGGAGCTGACGAGCGAACGACAACTGATCTGCCGGTAAAATACGTTTCTACTGATTCCTCTATTATCCTATGGAGGTCAGGCGGAAGAGAGGTGTTTACAAACATGTTCCGAATCCTGAGGGATGTGTCCCAAAGCTCTTCCCACCGGATATCATCACCGGACTTTCTGTTCAGTTCCATCATTATATTTGTCCGGAGTCCTGTTGCAGCTATAAATGCGTTATATGCTTCTGTTGTTATGGTGATGGCCTCGGGCACGCTCATTCCCTTCTGCTTCATCATGGCCAGTGCGTATGCCTTGCCTCCCACTCGTCCCATGTCACTGCTGCTGATATCATCAATGGGCAGAATGTACTTCATGACATGTGGAGTTCCTGAACGTTCTGGAATTTGCTGACCACATAATATTTCTGCACTCTTACCTTTATCAGGGCACAGGTGGGGGATGAGACGAACTCTTTTAAATGGGGATGCTTAGCAAGGTAGATCTTCAGCAATGACTCTCTCTCAGCGTCCCTCACTTCTTCTGATCTGCCGAGAGCGGTTGCTGCGATAGCATGGGAGAAATCCTTTTTCTCATTGGACCTGTTATCAATCAGGAGGGCTGCATTTGGTTCTGAAGTGAGGTTTGCATATTTGCGGGTTGCCCGGGTGGTGGCAAAGATAATATGCTTCAGGTCATTTGTTGTTGCAAAAGCTACAAGGCTGGCATAGGGCTGTTCATTACTAAATGATGAAAGCACGGCCAGTTTCTGTGATGAAAGGAGCGCTGCAAGGGTCTGTTTCAATTTCGAGATCTCGTCCATGTTGTTCATGTGATTAGCTGCCGTCGATAATCGTTTTTTCCATTAATGCCTTCTGTTTGATGTATGATTTCATCCATTCTTTTTCCTGCGGTCACCATATATAATGATGAAGCCAATTAATACCAAAAAGAAACCGAGGAGCATTGCAATTTTTTCATCCGTCGAAATTAACGTGCCTCTTGTTATATACACTGCCATACCGAATAGGCCGACAGCAATAATTATCAGTCCCAGAAACTTTTGCATATGTTTTCTCATTATATATCAGATTAATGTTGACATTGCATCTTTCTACTGATAAATAACGTAGAAAGGACGAATTCATTTGTTTAATATATCTTTTCCGAATGCAGAAGTGAGCCAATCATTTCAAAGCCAGTGCAGCCGGATATGGGAACTTTTGGTTGATACCACTACATGGCCTCAATGGGGGCCTTCTGTTAAGGAAGTAGAATGCGTGGATCAATTTATCCGGCAGGGAACTGAAGGAAGGGTCAAAACAGTCGCCGGCTTCTGGCTGCCGTTCGTTATTATCAGATATGAAGAGGGACGCTTCTGGTCGTGGAAAGTTGCCGGTATTCCTGCAACAGGACATCGCATTGAACCTCACGAAGACGGGCTCTGTAAATTGACGTTCGAAGTCCCAATTCTTGCAGCGCCATATACCTATATCTGCAAAGTAGCTCTCAACAGGATTGCCGGGATATTGGGAGAAAAACATTGATATTGAACTTCCCTTATTCAGGCAATACAGTCCTTTACAGCATCTTCGATATTATTGAATGAAAAGCTGAAACCACTGGTGAGCAGCCTTTCGGGAAGGACATTCTGGCCTTCAGTGAGAACCTGAGCCCCTTCGCCAAATTTCAAACGGAGGAGAAATTTCGGTACCTGCATGATTGTCGGCTTTCCCAATGCTTTGCCGAGAGCTTTTGTGAGGCCTTTATTCGTTGTTGGATTGGGAGAAGTTAAATTGTATACACCTTCATATGACTCATCATCGATGGCTCTTTCAAATGCCTGTATGAGATCTTTTATATGTACCCAGGAAAAGGGCTGGGAACCATCGCCTATTGTTCCACCCATGCCTATTTTAAATGGCGGCAGCATTTGTTTTAAAGCGCCGCCGTCTTTTCCAAGCACTACACCGAACCGAAAGATAACTGTCCGTATGCCGAACTCTTTTGCCTGGAGTGCTGCATTTTCCCAATCCTGGGCAAGATGGCCGAGAAAATTATCTGCCTTCACATGACTGTTCTCTGTGTGAGGTCCACCAAAGGCATAATACCCAATCGCAGAAGTAGAAATGAACAGTTTTGGTTTTGGATCCATGTGTGAGCATGCGGATACGAGACTTTTAGTAATATTGACCCTGCTTTCATACATTGTTTTTTTGTAATCTTCAGTCCATCTATGTACAACCGGGGCACCGGAGAGATTCACCACTACGTCTGCTCCTGCCATTTTATCAGCAAGCATCCCTGATGTGAAATCCTTCCTGCCAAGCGGGACTACCGGCCATTGCAGCGCTTTGAATGCACTGTTCAGGTTTGATCCCACGAACCCTGTAGCACCACTCATTGTAATTTTATGTTTATTCTCATCCATAAAAGAAGTTTATCATAGGTATTCATCATCTCTGTGAACTGCTTCAGGTGAAAACCCCGGACAGCACACAGCTATGTATTCTGCTGTTCTCCGCTGCCTATAAGCGGAAGTGTCTTTTCGATATTGAAATGCACTAGATACTTTGGCCCCTTTGCTTTGTCCTCTTCAGGTGTTAACCTTCCCCTGGTCATTTCAGAAATAAGCGGCGAATCAGTTTCTTCCTTTATCTTTTTCAGGTGAAGTCTTATGCCCGTGTATCCCGGCCCGCTTTCACGGAAGAGGTATGAAGCATAAGGATTGGACTGAAGGTTATGATGGGTCAATCTCTGACGCATTATAAATGCAATGGAGCCATCATCAAATACATGTGGACGGGAATAAATGGCCGTATTAACCTTTCCCTCTGAATCAGCGCTCGCAAGCACTCCTGTGCCCTGTTTATTTACAAAATACTGTTTCAGGTCCATTATTCTCTCCTTTTATTGCTGAGTTCTTTTCAATCGTGAAGTGTCATAGTGCTGTGCTTGCAGCCGGTGCAGTATCCCTTCATATACTGATGCATCCATCTCCTGAGTTCTGTTCAGAATCCAGAGGTATTTCCTGTCCGGATGTCCGATAACTGCATAGTCATAATCTTTTCCAAGATCTCCTATCCAGTAGTCACCTGAAAAAGGCCAGAAAAAAGATACCTTCAGCTTTGCGTTTGTTGTGCTGTCGACAATCCACGCCTTCCCTTTTGCCGACCGTATTTTACTCCTGTCAGGATCCTCGAAGCACTCATTCAATACTGATAGCTTTCCATCATCCCGTAAAGTATAAGTAGCTTTGCTGTCAATACAGCCTTTCTGAAATTTATGAGGATACCGTGCTATCTCATACCATGTGCCAGTATAGCGAGTGATATCAACAAACGAAACCACGTTCAATGGAGGGGATGTGTCCTGTACATGCATACATGAGGTTATCATCAATGCAACGATACATAGTAGTTTACACTTAGTTTCATTCATCTCTTCTCATTATATCGCATAATTCATCAGGAAGTAGAGTGGCAGTATGTTCCCATCGCCATTATGGTCGGAGGGACCATTAAAAATACCGGAACAGGAAAGTAAATCTCCTTCAGTATTTGTGAATTAGTGAAATATTATGTATATTTTAGTGAATATTACATATAATGAGAAAACCAGGCTGTTTAATTACATCTCAACATGAAATATAAAATTATATTCTTGTTTCCAATTTTTTTGGTCGTAATTTGGAGCATCAGCGGAAATGCTGCAGACCTTGATGTACGACTTGCTAATTCCCCTGCTTCAGGAATTGTTATATTTGAATTATTTGATTCTGCAAATACGTTTGGAGATCTTCGTGACCCTGTAAAAGTCCAAAAATTTCCGCTTGACGGACGAGGTGTTTATCACATCAAAAACATTCCACCTGGCGAGTACGCTCTTCTGGTTTATTATGACGAAAACAATAATGATCGCATTGACAAGAACTTTATTGGTATTCCAAGAGAACCTCTGGGATTTTCCAATAGCTACAGACCCAAAGGCCCTCCAAGCTATAAAAGAGCTTCATTTATATTGAATGAGGAAATGACACTTACTTTTGATGTAAAACTATACCGCCCTTTGGGAAAGTTTGGAAGAATAGGAGTGGGAATAGGAGCTATCATGCGAAGCAGCCCATACCGGGGTTATGACGCTCATGTACTAAAAGTAATCCCGGCCATTACATACAACGGCAGTCGACTGCAGATTTTAGGCCCTAATGTAAAGGTTGGCCTCATCGGAAGCGGAAAAATCCGGTTAGCAGTGACAGGCAGATATCGTATAGGTGTGTATGAAGAAGATGAAAGTGATTTTCTTAATGGAATGGGTGACAGGGATGATACCTTTATGGCTGGGTTAGCGCTCCAAAATGAACTGCCCGGGGGCATGGATATTTCAGTGAGTTATGAACATGACATTCTTGATCAAATCGGTGGGGGTGCAGCTAAACTTGAGCTAAAGAAATCTATCCAATCCGGTCTATTCAGGTTTTCACCTAAAATAGGTTTGAACTGGCTAAGCTCAGAACTGTCAAATCATGATTTTGGCGTACCGACTGGCAAAGCAACTTCTGAACGTCCAGAATATACTCCAGGAGCAACTATAAGTTTTGAAGGAGGTCTGGGGATGTTCATAGAAATTGCGACAGACTGGATGTTTATTGTTAATTCAAGCGTAGAATTTCTCGACAATAAGGTTACCGATAGCCCGATTGTCTCTGATAACTATGTAATTAAGGGATTTGGGGCGATCACCTATTTATTTTAGTAGAATAGCACCGCAGAACATGAGGCGTAAATCTATTCTGATATTAATCTATAAGACTCTTCTGCATTAATTTCTACAGAGCAGATATTCACCCAATTGATCAATTTGAGCATGAATAACTAGATCGTTGAAAACCCCTCCTATCTTACTTACTGCGGGACTCATGACTTATAGAGACAATCTTTATATTTTAATGATTACTAAAAAATAGATATATCGGTATTAGAGCGATTCATTAATATTGAAGATAATTCTTTGAAATGCTGAGCATCTGTGTCTTCCTGAACCATTGACTGATAGATAAAGTCAACGAAATCTCGCTCTATTAGAAATCCTTCATTATTAGATAATAGCTTTCATTCAACAAATTTCTCTTGACAGAGAACCAACGGCTACCTCTTGCGGTTTATTATCTCTTCAACCGCCCTTGCCCAGACAGCATAACCCTCGTTGCTTATGTGAACCCCGTCGTCAAGCAGGTACTCTGCAATGACCCTGCCCTTTGTGTCAAGAAACCTGCTGTGCATATCAAGCAGTTCTGTTCCTGTTTCCTGTACAAGACATTGAAGCGCTTCATTTACTTTTTTGATAGTATCATTATTAATAAATTCAATAGTCACAGGCAACAGACTGTTTGCTATGATGTCTGATGCAGGGTACGCAGACTGGAGCCTTTCAACTATCATCCTGTAAGATGCAATAATGTCAGTATCTCCCATGGCTATATTGTTTATGCCTGACATAATAAACACCATGTGTGCATCGGGGAATGACTCTTTAATCAGCATGATCCGTGACAGCAGTCCCTGAACTGATTCACCGGCTACCCCGAAATTACCAATCTTATGATCAGGAAACCTCTCTTGCCAGTCAAAATACTCAATGAGGGAATCACCTATGAAAAGTATGTTCATTTCTATCCGGTTATAAATGTCATTTTATAAAATCTACTCCTCTGCCCGTCATTCCGGTAGTCCTTAAGCCGGAATCCAGTCTTATTCACGTGTCCTGGATACCCGCTTACGACATGCGGGTATGACAAAGATAATAACAGCATAGTACGGACAGAAACTCATTATACTTTTATCTCGAACAGTAATGATAGATTTAATTGGTCAGGTCCGGTATAATTATGCACAATTTTTTTATGTACATCACGTTTTCAGTCAATATCCTAACATACAAAGGGCCTATGAAAAAAAACAGATATATAATAATAGTCTTCACACTGGCTGTATTGCTGTTCATGCCGGGGACCTCAGATGCGCAATGGGTATTTCAACTCGGCACAGGATCAGCGTATAATTTTACGACTCCCCTTGAGATCAGACAGGATGGAGAGCCCGATATCAATATTGATGCACAATATGAGACCCGGGCATTCTCAACAGCTGCATGGTATTATGATATGCGTGTCGCCAAATGGAAAGGCAATCATGCCTGGGAGTTTGAGACCCATCATCAGAAACTCTACCTTGATAACAGACCTGCTGATGTCCAGAGTTTTGCGATCTCTCACGGGTACAACCTTAACACGCTCAATTCTGCATGGCTTATTAATAATTTCATTTACCGTCTGGGACTGGGAATAGTAATAACTCACCCGGAGACAATAATTCGTAATAAGGAATACAATGACAAAGGGGGTATCAACGGATTTCATCTCAGTGGAGTTACTGCCCAGGCAGCTGTTGAGAAACGATTTTCCTTTACGGAGAAGATCTTTGGGTACCTCGAAGCAAAGCTGACCGCTTCTTATGCCGAGATCCCGATCGAGGACGGGGACGCTACCGTACCAAATGCTGCCATTCACGGTATATTTGGAACAGGATATTCATTTTAACGACTGCTCAAAGGTTGTCAACAGTAGTTTTACAATGATTTTATAAAGTAATCATCTACTTTCCGTCATTCCCGCGCAGAGACTGTGTCACAAAATGTAAAACGTGCCTAATGTCATTCTGAATTCATTTCAGAATCTCGTCTTAATAGCATGTAGCAAATCATGGGATCCTGAAACCCGGTACGGGTCTCCGCTGAGGGTCGCTTCGACAAGTTCAGGATGACAATTATGATACAGTCTGGCAGGCGGGAATCCAGCATTTTATATTTTAAAATTTGTATGAAATCATGACTGCAGAATGTTTTTTTCCCATAACAGGCATGATAGAGACATGAGACCCGGTATCTTTCTCATTCAGCCTGCAAACGGCCTTCCCCATAAAATATCCCAGAGAGGCTCCCATAAACACATCTGATGCCCAATGTTTATTGTCGTTCATTCTGGACCATCCGACTAATGAAGCAATACCATAAGCCAGCGGCGGAATGATGACGTTGTCTTTATATTCTGTCGCTATGGGTGTTGCTATGGAAAAGGCCAGTGACGTATGACCTGAAGGGAACGCGAGATTATCACCGCCTCCCCCCGGTCCATCCCATGAATCATAGGGGTCTCCTGAATTAGGCCTGTGTCTCTGGAAGGAGAATTTCATTACCTGGGTAAAAATTCCGGTAAGGACTACATTTTCAATAGTCAGAAGAGCGGCCCGCTTTGCCTTACTATTGTTGGCAGCATGCCCGACTGCATAAAACAGAACAAGCGGGGGCAGCACATACTTTCCATCCCCAAAGTACTCGGCAGCCTCTGAGACATCATCATGACGGTTATCCTGAATCCAGTCATTAATCTCTTCATCAAACGCGTATAATCCAAGTGTTACCCCTGCCACGAGTGAGGCCTTGAGCCAGTTTTGTCTGTCCCACCTCAAGGGAGAGGTAACTATATTCTTAGTATCCGAAATGAAGCCTCTGAAGTAATCTGAATTAAGGCCTATATCCTGTTTTGATGCACCATGCATATCCTGAGCTGAACAAACATGAGGTGCTCCGGCAACTGATACCAGGGAAATAAGCAGAATGAGCGCGATAGTTCTGTACACTATTTTCCTCCTTCATTAATTAATCCCCCGCAGCATGCAGACTGTTCGGCAATTGTCATCCTGAACTTGTTTCAGGATCTCAGCTTTATGCAACACGTTGAAACTAAGAGATTCTGAAATAAATTCAGAATGACATGGAAGCCGATTGTCGAATTGTCGGCCAGCCTGCATGCTGCGGGGTATTAAACCCTGAGATATAAAAAAAGATATGACGCTCTATTATGCATGAGATGTGAGGGCAAGTAAACCGGACATAATAATATTTTCAATTAGTTTTGCTGTTATTCTCTGAGGCTCATGAGCAGTCCGGGGTGCTCATATATGGTCGTAAGGGCCTTTATAAATGCCTTTTCCATTGTAGCGTTAAACGGCAGACCACCTGCAGATAACAGGTCCAGCCCCTTTTCAAACTGTTCCTTTGCCTCGTTAATTGCAGCCTTCGATGAATAAGGGAATCTCTTGTATAATCTGCTGTCATGGCCTGTGCCATTGCCGCTTTTGCCCGAAAGGACTTCATGCATCAGAGACCTTTCCTGTCCTTTCCCTTCATGTAAAACAAGAGCCGCCAGATAATTATGTTTTCTATTACATAAATCCATGTCAATGTCACTCAGGTCATCAAGTATCTGGCATCCAAGAGCGATTGCATGCAGTCCATTATTAATATGTATAAAAGCAGGACCATTTTTATCTATATCACCTAGAGCAAGCGGGGCTGAAAGCGGTGATGTAAACAGCCTCCCGGTTTTTACAGAATGTATCCTGTATAAAACATCGTCAGGTGAAAGATCATACTCAACTCC
>CAMYJJ010000052.1 GCA_947258735.1 Thermodesulfovibrionia bacterium
CACATTCAGCACAATAATGCCCTTTTCCTCAGGATAGTTGGCCATTGAATAGGCCCGCGTAACCGGCTCGTCAACAACAGAAACAAACTGCCAGAGATTGAACTTGTCCCAGTCCGGTTTATAGTCATCCTCAATTATGAAATCCCTGTAATAAACTGCATGCGGTTGTGCCTCTGCCTGAATGTAGCCGCCTGCCCGAAAGGCTACCTCTTCCCCGGGGGGAAGTTCAAGGACCAGCTCTTTGATAAAGGACGCTACATTGCGGTTGGAACGGACCGTACAGATCCATTTCTTCGTCTCAAGGGCCTCAGGGGGTATTTCCAGTTTCATACTGTTTTTTACCGGTACCTGGCAGGAGAGTCGGAACTGGTCATGGATCTGCCGCCGGGTGAGTTTTGACTTCTCTGTCGGTAATACATCGCCGCCACCTTCCTGTATTACCACCTTGCATTCTCCGCAGGTTCCGCCGCCGCCGCAGGCAGAAGCCAGATAGATTTTGTTGTCTGCCAGTGTATTTAACAGTTTCCCGCCGGCAGGTACCGTCAGTGAGAGCTCCGGGGAATCATTGATTGACAGTGTTGCAGGGCCGCTTGCAACAAGTTTTGACTTCGCAGCAAGGATAATGAGCACGAGAATAAGGATCAGAAGGGTGAATGCGGTCACAGAGAGTAGTATGAAAGAGGTTCCGGTCATTGATGTATCCTTACTAAAGCTGAATTCCCGAAAACAGCATAAAGGCCATTGCCATAAGCCCTGATACAATAAAAATGATCCCTGCCCCTCTCAGGCCCTTTGGCACATTGCTGTATTGCATCTTTTCCCTGATTCCGGCCAGTGCAATGATCGCCAGTGCCCATCCCGCTCCAGCACCAAACCCGTATATCACACTCTCCGTAAAATTATAGTCCCGTTCTACCATAAAAAGAGAGCCCCCGAGAATAGCGCAGTTTACCGTTATCAGGGGAAGGAAAATGCCCAGCGATGTATAGAGGACCGGGACATATCTGTCCAGCGCCATTTCAAGGATCTGTACTAATGCAGCAATCACGCTAATGTATATAATCAGGCCGAGAAAGGTGAGATCTACGTTGGGGACCCCGGCCCAGCGCAGGGCCCCATCCTTCAGGACATGATTGAAAATGAGATTATTGACCGGGATCGTAATGGTCATTACTGCTATAACGGCAAATCCGAGACCTACGGCTGTTTCCAGTTTTTTTGATACGGCAATAAACGTGCACATACCAAGAAAAAAAGCGAGGGCAAGGTTTTCCACAAAGACGGCTTTCAGGATTATACTGAGATAATGTTCAATCATTCTTCTTCCTCCTGCAGGTCCGGCTTCCAAGTCCTCAGTGCCCAGATAAGGAGTCCCACAATAATAAACCCGCTGGGAGCAAGAAGGAAAAGGCCGTTTGGCGGGTACCAGCCTCCCACGACCTGTGTGAGGAGCACGGGATACCCGAAGAGCCTTCCCGACCCCAGGAGCTCGCGGAAAAAGGCTACTGCCAGCAGCATGACGCTGTATCCGAGGCCGTTGCCGATACCATCAACAAAGCTGATGCCCGGGGGTTTTTTCAGGGCAACGGCTTCAGCCCTTCCAAGGACGATACAGTTTGTTATGATCAGTCCCACGAATACGGACAGCTGTTTGCTCATTTCATAGGCAAAGGCCTGAAGAAACTCGTCAACGATAATAACGAGAGAAGCGATGACTGCCATTTCCACGATGATGCGGATACTTCCCGGGATCTGGCCCCGGATAAGGCTTATGGTCAGGCTGGAAAAGGCGGTGACAAAAATCACGGCCACACACATGACAAAGGCTGTTTCCAGTTTAGTCGTGACCGCAAGGGCCGAGCAGACCCCCAGGATCTGAACCCCGATGGGATTTTCCTGAAACACCGGACCGAGAAGAGTCCTTTTATAGATACCCATGTATATCCTCCCTGAGTTTCTGGATCAGTGCGCTGTAGCCATTCTCTCCAAGCCAGAATCGAACCATGCCGTCCACACCGTGCGTCGTAAGGGTCGCACCCGAGAGCCCTTCAATCTGAAAGGCAGCATTTGGCCGGGAAGCATCGACATCCCCTTTTATGACGCTGATCCTGAGATTGCCTTGTTCATCAAATGCCTTCTTTCCCTTCCATGTACTCTTCCATCTGGGATTGTCCACTTCTCCCCCGAGACCCGGGGTTTCCCCGTGTTCATAAATCGTGAATCCCCGCACTGTTTTCAGATCTGTTTCAAGGGCGATGAACCCATACAAGGTGGACCATATACCGTGACCTACGATGGGAAAAACAATACTTCGGATCTCTTCTCCTTCAAGAATAAAGTATATGGGCATATATGAGGGCACTCTTTTAAGACCTGCAATATCTTTGCTTCTGGGGATGCTTCTTCCATATCGGGAATCTGCGGCAAGCTTCCTGATATTAAATTTCTCTATGTTCAGCAGATCATTAAATTCACTTTCAGGTACCCGTTTCCCGGTGCTCAGATCCACAAGCACGGGCCTCACCCGTTCTTCATACACATTGACAGCTTCGTCCCGGCCGTCAGGGAGTTCTGCAGCCCTCAGGATGTTCCGTATTCTGTCGAGTTTTTTGTTTTTGTAGCGAAAGTCCCGAAGGGTCACTTCTGCCGTTGATACGAGGAGAGAGCAGGCGATGCAGACGGCAAGGGCCACGATAATGGTTTTTTTCATACTTTCATCGGGCATTCCGCGCAAGCCTCCTTCTGATATTGATATTAATAAAGATCCTGTCGATGAGCGGGGCAAACATGTTCCCAAAGAGGATAGCAAGCATAATCCCCTCAGGATAGGCCGGGTTAATGGACCTGATGAGCACTGTCAAAGCGCCAATAAGAAAGCCGTATATGTACTGTCCCTTTTCAGTTATGGAACCGCTTACCGGGTCCGTGGTCATAAAAACAGTGCCAAAGGCAAAACCTCCCAGAACGAGGTGCCACTGCGGTGAAAGCTGAAACATCGGATTTGTCATACTTCCCACCAGATTAAGCACTGATGACAAGGCAAGCAGCCCGGCCACGGTGGACAGCATGATCCTCCAGGATGCAAGGCCCGTTACAATTAATATGAACGCACCGATAAGACATGCCAGTGCAGAGGTTTCCCCCATGGAGCCGGGGATCACGCCGAGAAATGCATCCAGCCAGGAAACAGTAACTGACAGGGACGGGTCAGCCGCCTCTGCAAGGGGGGTCGCCCCGGTAACACCGTCCACAGCCACCCACACAGCGTCACCGCTTATCTGTGCCGGGTAGGCGAAAAAGAGAAAGGCTCTTCCCATTAATGCCGGATTGAATATGTTCCTGCCAGTACCGCCGAAGATCTCCTTGCCGATTACCACGCCGAACGAAATACCCAGTGCCGCCTGCCACAGGGGAATCGTGGGAGGAAGCGTAAGGGGAAAGAGGAGGCTCGTAACCAGAAACCCCTCGCTGATATCTTCTTTTCTGATCGCGGCGAACAGCCCTTCCCACAGACCGCCTGCGGCCAGGGTGACAAGGTAAACAGGCAGAAAATACAGGGCGCCGTGGACCATGCATGACAGAATGTTCTCAGGGTCTAATCCCGTACCGAGCAGAGAAAGCACTGTTCCGCGCCATCCCTCGACAGATGCGTTACCCATAGCGGCCAGGGCTGTATTTGCCTGATATCCCGTATTGTAGAGCGCCATGAATACGCAGGGGACCAGGGCATAGACAACCCAGATCATGACACGTTTCAGGTCAATAACATCCCGCACATGGGACGGCCATTGCGTAATCTTGCCCGGCGTGTACAGAAACGTATCGGTTGCCTCAAAGAGGGGATAGATCCTCTCCAGTTTCCCGCCTTTTTTGAAATGCTTTCCCTGTTTATCGAGCAGATTGCGTAAGCCCATTACCCTTCCTTTTCAATCAATGTCAGGTTTCTGCGCAGTTCTTTTCCGTGGTCGATTTTTGACGGGCAGACAAATGTACACAGTGCGAGATCTTCCTCATCAAGTTCCAGACATCCCAGCATCTCTGCTTCGTCAATATCATCTACTGCCAGGGCCTTCATAAGAGGGGTTGGCATAATGTCCAGGGGCATGACCTTCTCATAGGACCCCACCGGGACGATGGCACGCCTGCTTCCATGACTGGAGCTTGTAAACCTGAACAGCCTGTTGGGCAGCAGCCGTGAGAGCACGATATTTTTTACTGAATACTGGTTTAGCCCCGGACGCAGCCAGCCAAGGAATTCTCTGTTTCCGCCTTCCGGGATGACTGATATCTGCTGGTGGTATCTCCCGAGGTACCCAGTTTCCTCATGTGCCGTGAAGCCCGACAGGACTGATCCGGAGATACATCTCTGCTTTCCTTCAATGAGTTCCCCCGATGTAATATCACTGACAGACGCTCCGAGTCTCGTTTTGATCAGGCGGGGATTTTTCACAGAAGGGCCTGCCAGAGAAATGGCTCTCTCAACGCTTAATGCACCCGTTGTAAAAAGAATGCCCGCTGCGATGACGTCCTGTGCATGTATATACCAGACCTGTTTATTTCTCGCTGCAGGATCAAGGAAATGAATATGTGTCCCTGAATTTCCTGCAGGGTGGGGACCTGCAAATTCAACATCCGAGAGGTGCTCCAGTTCCGGCAGTGAAATGACATGTCCGGGGGACTTGCAGAGATACACCTTCCCGTCTGTCAATCTGGACAATATGGTCAGGCCATTATGAAAGTGCCTCTCATTGCCCTCAAATATTTTTTCCATTGACGGGGCCAGCGGGTTGGTGTCCATTGCATTAATGAACAGGGAGTGGGGCATGGTCCCGGGATCTGCCACTTTACTGAAGGGCCGGGTGCGTATTGCTGTCCACATACCTGACGTGAGGAGCAGCCCGGAAACATCCTGACGGGCCAGTGCGTTCAATTCATGTTCAGAATATGAACTGAACCTCACCTCATCATGGCCGTCAAGTGTAATGACAACAGACAGGAGCCTTCTCTTGTCGCCCCGGTTTATTTCCATTACCCTGCCTGATCCGGGGGAGGTATACTTGACAGCAGGCATCTTCTTGTCGCTGAACAAAACCTGCCCCAGTTTTACATGATCACCAACCGATATTTCGAACCGGGGCTTCATGCCGACATAGTCAATACCAAGAACTGCTACTGTACCGGGGGTTTTTGCCTGGTAAATGTTTTGCACCGGAGCTCCCGTTATAGGGAGGTCAAGCCCTTTTGTTATCTTTATTGTCCTGGATTCCATTTCCACTCACTTTTATACCATAAAAAACCCTGAAGGACACAGGCTCAGGAGGTTTATGACATGACGTAATTGCTGATCATGCCTAATAGACAAGCTGGTTTTTTATTGCGTAATACGTCAGCTCAGCATTGCTTTTCATACACATTTTTTCAAGGATGCGGGAACGATACGTACTGATTGTCTTAACACTTAAGGACATTTCTTGAGCTATTTCTGATATCGTATTCCCTGAAGAAATTTTACATAACACCTGGTACTCCCTGTCAGATAATGCTTCATGAATCGGTTTATCAGTATCAATATCCAGATGAAAGGCAAGTGTTTCAGCAAGGGAGGCGCTTATATACTTGCCCCCGTTGGTAACTTTACGTAATGCTGTTATCAGTTCATCCGGTGCACTTTCTTTCGTGAGGTAGCCTGAGGCGCCTGCTTTTAACACCCTTACTGCATACTGTTCCTCAGGATGCATGGTTAATATGAGCACCGGAAGGTCCTGGTCCTGCAATCGTATTTCCTTTAATGTTTCCAGTCCGCTCTTTCCGGGCATTGATAAGTCAAGCAAAACAACATCAAAACAGCCGTCCTTTATTTTGCTTAATGTTTCATTCCCGTTTGTAGCTTCATCGGTGACTTCCATGCCGGATATGTCAGAAATAATCTGTTTAAGGCCTTCCCGCACAATCGTATGATCATCTGCTATCAGTATTTTTGTCTGCCGACGATTTCAACGTAGCCCCCAAGTGCAAGGACCCGTTCACGGATCCCGATAAGACCGAAAGACCTGGGGTGTGCAATCTGGCGTTCTTCTATTCCTATGCCATTGTCTTTTATCTGGAAAATAATATTGTCATCTTCATTATGCATGCTCACGGTAACATGTGATGCCTTTGAATGGCGTGCTACATTTGTCAGTGTCTCCTGATACACACGAAAAAGAGCTATCGAAGAATTTTCAGGCACTTTAATATTACCATTATTAAACGACACTGAGCACTTAATATCAGTCCGCTGCTGGAAATCCTTTGACTGCCATTCAATTGCTGCAATCAGACCGAGGTCATCCAGCAGGGCAGGCCGTAACTCGGATGAAATTCTCTGCACTGCATGTATCGTGGCTTCAGCATGCTTGGACATTGCCCGTACCTTTTCAATTAACATCACCTGGTCCTCGGGCAGTTTTTTTTCCAGCCAGTACATGTCAAGCTTCAGGGCCGTAAGGACCTGCCCCAGTTCATCATGAATTTCCCTTGCGATATTTGCCCTTTCTTCTTCCCGGGATGATTGAAGGTGGGAAGACAGGTTTCTCAGCCTCTGCTGTGAATCCTTGACCCGTGCTTCAGCCAGTTTTCGCTCCTCTTCTATACCGATTGCCGAAGCAATGATACCCATAATTTTTTTATCTTCCTGTCCGGGGGAAAAGTTCCTTACAAAAAAAGTACACAAAGACCCGACACATACGTCCCCGCACTTAACTGCATGACCCACAAACGTATGAAGGTTAAATTTCTTTATTGTGTAATCTGAAATGGCATAATTTGTCTGCGGCAAATTATGTATTACAACAACGTCATCTTTTTTCTGCGTGATAACATCGTACGCAATATTACCCTCAGGTCTCTTTACATGTTGAAAATTTACGGGAACTTGCCATCTGCCCTGTGCATGTAAAAAACCATCATCAAGCCGGTTATAGGTAGCATAGGTGCCTTCCAGAAGTTCTCCGCACAGTGCGGTAAGCCGGTTAATATTTTCAGTTGAGTCACTGCTGAAACTCAGGAAGCTCCTGTTCATCTTTGAGAGTCGTTCCTCACTTCTCCGTAACCGCGCATTAAGCTCTGCCCAGTACACCGCAGGGAAAAAGGGGATCGCCCAGATATGGAGATTGTGCCTGACAGGCGCATATATCTCTGTGTAGGCTTCATGTGACAGCAGATTGAATATCATGAGAAACTCATCCAGAAACAGAAACGAGAACCCTGCAAAAAGGGGAAGAGGAATATGCTTTCTCGCCCTGTTTCCCAAATAAAAACAGACGAGGACTGTTCCCATAAGAACAGAAGCCGTTACTCTGAACGCCATATCGCCCCAGAACGATCCGAACGGAGCCCCAGGATGTGCATGGAGAAAAGAGACCCAGAGCGGGGCGATAATCATGTACAGCAGGGCAATCATGATCAGGCCTGACGTAACAAAAAGGCGCGAAAACTTAACCCTGTCAAGAAAGTAAAGCATAAAGGCAAATCCGACAAGCACTCCTGAGAGCATGGTGGCAGCATGTTCAAAGGGCGGGAAAAAATGATAGAGGGTCTCAAATGAAATATATCCCCGCCAGCTCCCGTACTCTGCAACAAACATGATCATTTCACGGCTGATACCTGCCAGAGCAGCTATGCCAATATATAGATCCTTATGTTCTTTTAACCGCGTCCATTGTCTTATTGATATGAACGCAAGGACAGACCAGAATACGGTGGGTAATAAAAAACGTACGGCAAGGTTGGCAGGATCGCCTCTTCCTCCTCCAAACTGGGCCAGAATCTCAAGTATTTCATTCATGGAAGGTGCTCCGTGACTGGATTGAAATATTATACAATATCCGGTTCAGTATATCATAATGTGTATATGACAAAGGTAAATGTTAAAAAAACAGTAATAATGTCATATACATTTACATGGAATTAGCCAATTTTATGTATAATATAAATACATGCGCTGCAGTGGAAATTGAGATTTTTGACAATCGACTGCACAATTATTTTTAACTCGCTGTAAAAATATAAGAATATACAATGAAGTCAACCACGGTCACTAAAAACAGCAGAAACCAGTCAGACAGGAGGGAAACGCCTACTCCCATCTTCAGCAGATTTACGCTGTATGGGGGGCAGCGAAAAATAATTCGCAGAGATCTTGATCGCGGAAAGCATCTGTTTGTTGATTTATACAGTACCAGACTTTTTATAGCAGTTCTGGCACTTTTGCTGCTCAGCGGGTTTGATGCCTATATGACACTTACCTTGATTAAACGGGGCGGGGTATATGAAGCCAATCCATTCATGGCCTATTTTCTTGAACATGGTATTGTCCATTTTACCGTAGCAAAACTTTTTATTACTATCGGGTCGTTATGTATATTATGCCTGTTTAAAAATGTATGGCTTACCCGTATAGGCCTTCCCGTGGCAATTAAAATTTATGTTGTTATTATTGCATATGAATTTTATCTGTACCTTATATAAGTCAGGGATGCACTATCATTGCTCAGGCCTGTATTCCCCGGCGCTATGATATACTTGATGCAACGGTATTATCCCCATTGGTAAATCTATATTCAGGAGTCTGATGTGGCCCTCTTTTTTATTGCATTCTTCCTTTTTTACGGTATCATGCATCTGTATGTATATCGTAAGGTAAAGGGCGCTCTTTCTTTACATACGGCACAATACGCAGGTCTTATTACATGGATGTTGCTGATGATGAGTGCCCCGTTTATGATACGCTATGCGGAAAGGCTGGGGTTCGCATATATTGCCCAATTCATGTCTTATGTGGGGTATGTATGGATGGGAGCGCTTTTCCTTTTTATTGCGCTCTCCCTGCTTATTGATTTTATAAAGGGGATAATTTTTCTGGCAGGTAAAATGCTGAGGCAGGATCTCACTGCCATCATACCTGCAGCAAGGGGTATGTTTTTCGTTACCATCATGATTGTTATCTTCATATGCGGGTATGGGTATTATGAAGCCAATCAAATCAGGACCGATCAGCTCATTATTGAAACACCCAGGATTTCTCATACAATCAACCGATTGCGCATAGTCCAGATTTCGGATGTTCATCTGGGACTTATCGTAAGAGAAGAAAGGCTGAAAAAGATCATGAATGCCGTTAAAAAGGCAGAGCCTGATCTCCTCGTCTCAACAGGTGATCTTGTTGATGGACAGATGAATGAACTTGATGGATTATCAGATCTGTTTAAAGAGATTAATCCCAAATATGGTAAATTCGCCGTTACAGGTAATCACGAGTATTATGCCGGACTTGACCAGTCGATCGCATTTACGGAAAAAGCAGGATTTACCCTCTTACGGGGTAAGGCAGTCAATATCAACGGTGTCATTACTATTGCAGGAGTAGATGACAGGACAGCGGAAAGGTATGGACTTTCTGCGGGCAGTAACGAGGATACGCTTCTTGCCGGTCTCGATCATGGGGTGTTTACATTACTGCTTAAACACCGGCCACGGGTACATGCAGCATCCATAGGCCTGTTTGATCTCCAGCTTTCAGGCCATACACATAAGGGACAGATTTTCCCCTTCAGCCTGATTACGGGTCTGTATTTTCCTGTAGATTCCGGGTTTATTCAATTACAGGACAGGTCATCCCTGTATGTCAGCAGGGGTACAGGGACATGGGGGCCGCCCATACGGTTTCTGTCACCGCCGGAGATTACGGTCATCGATATTGTACCGAAGACATAATTATGACCGGATATTATGAGTATTAGTCCGAAAATGCCAATTTATATCTTTGTCATACCCGAGGTCAGTAGTCGGGTATCCAGAAATTACTGAGCAGACTGGATTCCCGATTAAGGACCTGCCGGAAGGCAGGTTTCGGGAATGACGGACAGGGAAAGCGAGTGTATGGAACGTATCTATTTAATTGTACGTTTCCTGGAGCTGCAGTCCGTTAAAACCGTTATCAACGACACGTTCTTTCCTGTTCATTCTTTCATCGAGCCATAAGGTGACAAGACGGTAATCATCGGCCCCTTTTGAGATGCGTGATGAGAGTATGACAGGTTTCCCGCGGCCGGGTGCTTCTGCAAGTGAAACATTTTCCCGGATAATAGGGGTCACTCTGCCGGGGAACAACTCTTTCAGTTTATCCATTATCTCCCAGTGAATACGACGGCGCCTGTGTGCACGGCAGGGAATAACAGCTTCTACTTTTATGGAAGGATTATGTATTTTTACCGAATCGATTGCAGTGATCATCTGCTGGACCCCGTTCAGTCCAAGAAAAGATGCCTCAACAGGAACAAAGACATGCTGGCTTACCATAAGAGCAGCATTTGAAAGCACTCCCAGGCTGGGAGGACAGTCAATAATAATGTGGTCCCAGTCACCCTGTGTCTGGTCAAGACAGGGGGCAAGAATATTTGATGCTTCATCCCCTGAGAGCCACTGTGCTGAAGCTGCGAGAGCGATGCCTGATGGGACCAGGTCTACGCCCGGTACCTCTGTGGAAACGACAGGGAGTGCGGACGAGTTTTGCAGGCTCTGCAATAACCTGTTTCCCTCACCGGGCATACCTACACTCAGACTTGCGCTGCCCTGAGGATCAAGATCTATCAGGAGAACTTTCTTTCCTATTTCACCCCAGCATGCTGCTATATTGACAGCCGTTGTTGTCTTTCCTACTCCGCCCTTAAGATTTACTACAGAGATCACCTGACGCATAGATATTGTTTCCTCCTCAAGTTTGACAGCACGCCACTGCTTTAAATAAGTGCTTTATTTTTTAAAAAGTTGGGAAGTTAAAAAGTTTTACCCCATGTTGGGATAATAATCTAAATCTTTTTTTCAATTTTGTCAACTACTTCAATTGAAATAGTTGAATCATGTTAGAAATAATTACAGTTTTGAAATCCCAAATCGAGATAGTCGTTAAAGAGGAATGGTATGGATCTTTGCTTTTCATAACTATCAACATGTTGCTATATAATTTATGTGATGGGGTGGTGCAATAGAATTAACAGACCCATTGAGTGCGTATATTGAATTTATATAAGATGTCAAGCGAATTTGTAATATGTATAGAGGATTTAAACTCCATAATACCGACTTATTAATTATTTTGAGAGGTGTGAATATTGAAGAATAACAATAGATATCTTCAATCGCGATGATTGATCAATAGAAAATTCCCTAGCAGAGACTTCAATTTTAAGGTATTTTAAAAGTCTAAATTAGCTAATTAAAATCTGCATTCAGGCATCCAGGTGCTGCATATATGAGGCGTTCTTTATATCGTTTTGCAAAAAGCTCTTGACAAAAATTCCCGCTCATGTTATATTGATATTGATTACCAATATCAATAATAAGTTTCTCTATCTAATTATGCCATTTGATGAAGAACAAAAAATATTCGATGATTTTGTGAAAAAAAACGGTCTGAAGCATAGCGACCAAAGAAGGGAAATTCTATTGACCTTTTTGAAAACAGAAAAGCATCTGACCGCTGACGAATTATTCCGCCTTGTGAAGAAAAAGAATCCTTCAGTCGGTGTCGCCACCGTATACAGGACTTTGAAACTTATATGCGAAAGCGGGCTTGGCAGGGAGTTCAGGCCTGAAGACGGTATAGCAAGATATGAGCATCTTTACGGACATGAGCATCATGACCATTTAATATGTACGAGCTGTGGTGATCTTTTGGAAGTCGTTAATCCTGAAATAGAGAGATTACAGGAAAAACTTGCCAGAGCAAATGGATTTCATATACGCAGCCACAAACTTGAAATATATGGCACCTGTAAAAACTGTAGAAACTGAATATATGATTTTTTTTAGTCTATCGTTGAGAATGATTATCATTATTAACAGAAGGAGGTTTTTAGAATGCCGGAAACATCTGAAACATCAAAGCCGTTATTATCAGTGGCTTAAGGGGGCAGTTTAATTTTTAGTTCACAGGAATTGAAACAATAAAACCAAAGGAGACATATAATGAGAAAACAGTACATAACAACCGTCGTTCTTGCCGTGATTCTTACTATTGTTGCGGCAACACAGAGTTTTGCAAAGGAAGTGGTAGTTTATTCCGCCCGGAAGGACCACCTTATTAAGCCGCTTTTTGATGCGTACAAAAAGGAAACGGGAGTAACCGTTAAATATATAACCGGGAAAGCCACACCGCTTATGCAGCGCCTGAAATCAGAGGGAAAGAACACACCTGCAGACCTATTGTTAACAGTTGATGCAGGCAATCTCTGGAATGCTGCAACTGAGGGGCTACTGCAGTCGGTCAACTCTGAAGCCCTCAATAGCAATGTACCGCAGCACCTGCGTGACGGAAATAATCAGTGGTTTGGCCTCTCGGTGCGTGCACGTACAATCGTATACAGCACTGATCGAGTGAAACCTTCAGAACTCTCAACATATGAAGATCTTGGAAGTGAAAAGTGGAAGGGAAGACTCTGTCTCAGGACTTCGAAGAAAGTGTATAACCAGTCACTGGTTGCTATGTTCATTTCCGAATATGGTGAGAAGAAGACCGAGGGCATCGTGAAGTCATGGATAAGCAACCTTGCGACTGATCCATTTTCAAATGATACAAAGGTAATGGAAGCGATTATAGCAGGCCAGTGTGATGCGGGAATAGTGAATACATACTATTTCGGAAGACTCCTGAAAAAAGACATGACCACTCCCCTGGCTTTGTTCTGGCCAAATCAGGATGGGATGAACAAGGGTGTTCACGTAAATGTCTCCGGTGCCGGAGTAACAAAGCATGCAAAAAATAAAGATGAAGCAATTAAGCTGCTTGAATGGCTCTCATCTGAAAAAGCACAGAACCTTTTTGCAGATTCAAACATGGAATATCCTGCAAATCCCCATGTCAAACCGCATGCTTCAGTAGCTGCCTGGGGTGAGTTCAGGCAGAATGTGATTAATGTAAACAAAGCCGGTGAGCTGCAGAAGACAGCCATCATGCTGATGGACAGGTCCGGCTATAGATAAAGCGAATGAAACACATATGGGACAAATATTTAGGGAGATGGAGAATTACTGCAATTGCAATATCGCTGTGCGTTATTATTCCTCTTTCAGTAGTTCTCCTCTCCTTTCTTTATCCCGCACAGGAGATTTGGGATCACCTTATTCAGAATGTACTTAAAGACCTCATAGTCAATACTCTCTGGCTGATCCTGGGCGTATCTTTCCTGACTGCCCTGCTTGGAGTCAGCCTGGCCTGGTTAACAGCTGTATGTGATTTCCCGG
>CAMYJJ010000053.1 GCA_947258735.1 Thermodesulfovibrionia bacterium
AGGCATCACTGATGAACCCTATAGAAGCGTTACGATACGAATAAACCTGTTTATAGAAAACCGCGGGGCATGTTAATACTCCTTCCCCCTTGACGGGGGAGGACTAAGGTGGAGCTGGTTGCGTATATGTTTAAGCCTGGACATCAAATGCTAGGATAATTTCAGGTACAATACATGTTGACAGCTCTGCATCGGGATCTTCATAAAGATCTGCATTGAGACCATTTTCAAGATCAGCAAACCCAATTATCTCACTGCTGTTATCCATAATCATAAAAATCTTCACATCATCAGGGATTTCCACACATACTGTGTCTGTGTCCATTATGAGATCAAATGTTCCGGCATCATGATCAATATTGTCAATCATGCCTGAAAGCGGAACTCGTATGACCCCGTCATCGATTGAAATAAAAGAAGCAACCAGCGTATCAGGCTCTGAATCAGACAGCAGCATAATACCATCGATTTCTGCAATGCTGTCGACCTCAATGGCACTTTTATCAAGCTCTTCACCTGATGAAGAATAAATTTTTGTTGCATCCCCGATCAGGACTTCTATCTCTGTTGACATGCCATAGCCCTGTACCGATGCAACCATGAAATTAAACCTCCCTGAATCCTCATCAACAGGAGACAGAACAGTCCCCTGCAGCTTCTCAAATGCCCCGATCTGAACAACTACAGCTTCCATATTCATATTACATGTGCGGATATTGTGAGAAACAGTATTTACTGCTTCATTATCATCATTGCTGTCATCTGACTCGTCTATGTCTTCACTATCGCTGTCGCTGTCAATATCAGTACCATCACCCGGATCCATTGAAGGCGGCATCACAGTAAGAAAACCTATAACTGTGATGGTATCGCCCTGCATGATATCTCCTATTTCTGCAGGCTCTCCATCAGTTTGCGCGTTGAAAATCGATGCACCTTCCGGCACTGAGACGGTTATACAGCAAAGCGGTCTGTTTTCGTCATTGATATAATCCGGGCATACGGTGATCTCCCTGCCATCAATGTCTATCCGCTGGACCTTACCGGATATCCTTGTCATTTTTTCCAATGGTGCAAGCCCGACGATATCTATAAAAACAACAGGGCGAAACATATATTTCAATTTATTTTCATGCAGTTTTATTGATTTCTCTGCATCGATATCCAGCTGAAGTGTGAGCATTTCACCGGATACAACCTGAAAAGGCTGTGCCGGCTTAAGATCAATCTTATTATTACCGGGTAACTTTACCGGTTTATCGATATGTTCTCCTGTTAAATCGTACAGCATGACATCTGTAACGGTAAGCCGTATTTTTTCATACTGTTCAGCAGGAATATTATCCTGCATCGAAAATAATATCGTCTCATTTTTCAGGTCCAGCAAATTGAACTGTTTCTCACCGGAAAATACGGTAACGTTGCCGCCATCAGAAAGTAGTTCTATGCTGCTGATGGTTATGTCTACCTTTGAAAAATCGTCGGTATACCCATCCGTCATCATGATGGCTACACTGCCTGTTAATGGATTGTTTGTTTGCTGACCGTTTGTACCTGCAGGGTTAGTCCCGGATGAACCACATGATAATAGCATCGATATGAGTAATACAATTATCAATGGAACTATTTTTTTAAAATTATTCATACATCCTCCTTCTTGATATGAAATATATTGTATCAATTCAGTTATTGATTATAATTATAAGCAATTTTTAAACCACTTCCTGATCTTTTTGATTAAATTGAATTTATATAATTAGCTCCACATGCATGATGTAAATATTATCAACAGATATTTTACGCTGCAAATTGGTAACTCTATGGTAATTAATGTTTTTATTGACAAGTCTTATATTTGTAATAATATTTGTCATGTTACATGCTCTTTCATTTCCAAGCTCCGGATTTCAATTTATGATACATTGTATGTGTAAATCAACATTAAGTATAATGTCTGAGAAAAAAACAGATCTACTAAAGGGAGATGCCATATGAACACCGCACCTGAAGAATTACACGAGCTGCTGAAAGGTTACTGGGAATATGTGCTGGAGCAAAATCCTACATTTGCCACGTATATAGGAGACCATCGATACAACAGCAGACTGGAAGATCTGTCAGAGACAGCAATAAATAAACAGGCCGAACATGTGAAACGTCTTCTGGATAAAGCAGAAAAAATAGAAGAGAACCGGCTGAATGATGATGACAGGCTCAACCTGCACTTGATAAAAACATCGATCAGCAACCAGATCAGAATGCATGAGTTCAGGACCCACTATATTCCGCTGAACCAGATGCAGGGGCCGCATCTTGATTTTCCCCAGATTATCGAGTTTCATCCATTCAGAAATGAAAAAGATGTAAAAGATTATATTGCCCGATTACACCTCTTTCCTGCTCAGATTGACCAGGTCATTGCGCTTCTCAGAAAAGGTGCGGAACAGAGGATGGTTGCCTACAAAAGAGTCATCGAAAACACCATGAGACAGCTCGAGACCTTCTCACAATTTACCCCTGAACAAAGCCCTCTGTTTGCGCCGACAAAAAAAATTAAGGAGAGTTTTTCGGAAAAGGAAATAACAGACTTTACAAATGTCATCAGGGAATCGATCGCATCAAACGTAACTCCTGCTTACAGGAAGCTCCTTGATTATCTGAGCGGTGAATATATAAACCATTGTCGTGAGAAAGAAGGACTCTGGGCATTACCGGACGGCAGGGAGATGTACCGTTTTTATACTGCTTACCACACGACAACCGATTTGTCACCGGAAGAGATACATACAACAGGAAAGAACGAGGTAGCAAGAATAACCAGCGGGATTAAGGCAATTATGGAAAAAACCGGTTTCAGCGGTACGATCAGGGAATTTACTGATTACGTCAAGGACAGAAAAGAGCTCTATCCTGAAAATGGTAATGAGATTCTGGACGGTTATAAAGATATTCTGACTCATATGGACAAAAAGCTGCCTGATTTTTTTGGACATCTGCCGAAGGCGGCATATGATATTAAAGCTATTGAGGACTACAGGGAGCAGGCTGCACCGGCTGCCTATTATTATCCTCCGCCAAAGGATTTTTCCCGGCCCGGCTACTTTTATGCAAATACATACAAACCGGAGCAAAGACCAAAATTCATAATGGAGGCACTGGCATATCATGAAGCAGTCCCGGGCCATCATCTTCAGATCGCTATCATGCAGGAGCAGAAAGAGATGCCTGATTTCAGGCGGTATGAAGGCTCCACTGCATTTATCGAAGGCTGGGCTCTCTATGCCGAAAAACTGTCAAAGGAGATGGGATTTTATCAGGATGTTTATTCCGAATACGGCAGGCTTTTAATGGAGATCTGGAGGGCCGTGAGACTCGTGGTAGACACCGGTCTTCATTATTATAAATGGACCAGGGACGAGGCCATTGCCTATTGCAAAGAGAATTCCGGGGAAGAGGAGCATGAAATAGAAGTGGAAGTGGACAGATATATTGCGATGCCGGGTCAGGCCCTGGCGTACAAGATAGGCGAACTCAGAATCCTTGCACTGAGAGAAAAGGCAAAAAAAGCCCTCGGCTCAGAGTTTGACATAAAAGATTTCCACGACAGACTGCTGGAGAAAGGCGCCCTTCCTCTCTATGAATTAGAGAGGGTCATGACTGATTGGATGAATGCGTAAGTTAGACCAGCTCTTTATCCCAGTCTTCTGCTTCAATCTGTACCTTCTTTTTCTTTCTGCCTCTTTTTGACTTCTTCTCCGGATTGTTACACCTTTCGTGAATGTTTGTTAACAACTCGGATGAGGCCTGACAAAAAGACTCGATCCTTTCATCGATCATGGTTTTCTTCATATTACTGTTTTTTCCCATTGTATGTTCCTCCCCATTTTTCTCATTGTTACATCTATATCGGCAATTATGTTTTAAATCTAAAGGCTTGTGCTTTTTAAAAATGTTGTAAGGTATATTACGAGGAGAAAGGAGGATAACAGCGGGAAAGATCAATCATTGTCTGCACATAAACGTATACTATTGCCCCGTCATTCCCACGGCCTGCCTTCCGGCAGGCAAGCCGGAATGACAGCATTTTGGAACTGTGGCAGAGACCACAGGTTTAATAATTATCACGTACGAATGCAGTAAGGGTGCAGTACTATTTATTCAGGACACCGGGCCAGTTTTTGTCAGCGCTCTTTATATGATTCATCATGTCTTCATTCCACATGCCTTGAACGTTATCATTGAGGTTAAGGTACAGTTTGCCATCCACAATTGTCCAGAGCTCAGGAATGATATCAGCCGTGGACCCACGGCTTACTGCATAAGCTCAGTAGCCTCCATATTGAGGAGCGTATTTTTCAGGAGAAGCAGCAAAAAGATCAAGGTGCTTTTTGCTCGAAAAAAGCCATGTGGCGCCTTTCCAGTCATGACTGAACTGCCTGTCCCCTTTCACCGGTTTGCCAACGGTAAAGTAAGCAACCGTATCATACCCTTTTATGGCAAGCCCGTCAGTATCAATATTGACCGGATTATTAGACTTACAGGAAACCAGAACAGTAAATAATAAAAGCGCAAGGAAACATTCATACATATGCTGTTTGTTCCTTTTCATGAGTATTCCTCCCCTGGACTTAATTTATTTCATATCATAATAAGACGCATACCGAATTATAAGGCAATGAACAATGCATGCCTTTCACTAAATGATTGCTACGGTAGAGGCCTGAGGACCTTTTTCTCCGGCGGCCTCCTTAAACCGGACCTTCATCCCCACTTTCAGCCGGTTAAAATCGCTGTTGACCACGCTGTTTTCGTGGAAATAAACCTCCATATTCTGAGGTGTTGTTAAAAACCCATACCCCAGTTCCGGAAAAAGCGATGTAATGCTTGCCTGGGGAGCCTCTTCATGGTGTTTGACATCTCCCCGCTGTTTCCGGGCAAAGTCCTCGAGCTTGCGCCGGGCAGCGCTGAAACTGTCCCTTATGGCTACCTTGATGTCCTCTCGAGGTTCTCGCTTAATAATCATGTCACCTCCGGGAAGGGTCAAATGGATCTTGATATGAAACTGTTTGCCCTGCCGGCTGTGACGGTGCGGTGACTCTACAACGACCCTGCAACGCATGATCCTGTCATAGAATCTGTTCAATTTCTCCGCTTCGTTTCGTATTTTGGTTTCAACGTCTTCAAACAGCTTAAAATTACGGCTGGTAATCTGAAGTGGCAGTTCCATGGTGTCTCTCCTTTTCTACTTAAAATATATCAGCCAATCAGTCCTCTGTCAACGCTGAATGAAAAGCTTATGAAAATACAGTTAACCCTGATTATTCATTATGGAACGCAGGTATGCTGCAAAAACGAATTGCGGGCGGCATTTCCAGAACACCGCTATAAAATAGAATGAACATTAATAACCATGATTGCATTAATCCAAGGCAGACATCACAACGCATTCAATACTTTTTTGCAGCATACCTGCGTTCCATTGAAAATTATATGAATAATCTTGGTTATATATTTAATATTGAGCAGCCTAATACAGCTGGATCTCCGAACATGTTATCTACGGACCAATTACTGATTAAACATCGGTCCGCGTAAACCTTATCTCGACCCTTCTGTTTCTGGCCCTGTTTTCAGGGGTATCATTTGAGGTCAAAGGTTTCTGGTCTGCATACCCCTTGATTGAAAGGCGGGAGGTATCTATCACATGAGAATGAATAAAATATTTCAGCACATTTGCTGATCGGGCAACAGACAGTTCCCAGTTGGATGGATATAAAGGGGTCTTAATGGGGACATTGTCCGTGTGTCCGCTTATCTCAACAAGATATTCCGGATGCCTGCTCATAATCCCGGCAATCCTGTTCAGTAAGGGAAGGGATCCCGTCAGAACATCAGCCTCACCCTTCAGGAACGTGACCTTTTCTTTCATGATAACCACGACCTCCCTGCCCTTTTCCACAACAGAAACTTCCTCTCCAAGACCAAGGCTGCCCACGCTCTCTGCTATTGCATCCCTTATTCCAGTTTTAATGTGCGTACTTTCATAATTGATATCATCCTTTGCGTGTAATTCTGTATCCTTCACTGACTCATCAGAACCGGTCGTGTTTTTCGTCATGACCAGAAACACGATCATGAACACGAGGAGAAGCGTGAATACATCACTGAGTGTGATAAGCCAGTTACTGTCCCCGTCAACTGAGGCTTCAGATTTACGTATAAGTCCATTGAAGGACTGTGTCAGGTATGAATCATTTGTGTTTTGAACCTGTTGCCGGTCTGTATATTTCATTTCTACCTTGCATTACTCATTACACTCGCCGGGACCATCTGCGGAAGGCCCTGCGTTGACTCATCCATTACCTGAAAACCACCCAGTTTCTCTTCAATCTTCAATGGGTGCTCCCTCTTCTGTATCAGCATTATCCCCTCTATGATCAGATGCATGGATGCCTCGGACAGGATTGCCCTCTCTCTGATCTTTGCATTCAGGGGCATCATGAAGAGGTTTGCCATGATTACGCCATAAAATGTAGACATGAGTGCTACGGCCATCAATGGTGCGATTGATTCAATGGAGTCGAGATGTTTAAACATCTTGATGAGACTTATAACCGTGCCTGCCAGACCAAAGGACGGTGTAAGACGGGCAATGGTTTTAATGACATTCTGACTGAAATTGCTGTTTATTATCCTGAGCATCATCTCCCTTTCCATGGTGCTCCTGATCTCTTCATTACTGTGATTGTTTATTAACAGGTTAACCCCCATTTTTAAAAAATGATCTTCAACCGTGTTCATCCTGTTTTCTATACTCCTTACATCAGTTCTCCTGTACATCCTTGAAATATCCAGTATGTCCCTGATGACCTCTCCCCTGCTCTTCTGCTCTGTAAATGTTGCGAGAATATCATTGAAGGCATGACGGAGCCGCTGGATCGGAAATCCAATAAACATGGCTATGGCGGTGCCGCCGATGACGATCACAAAGGCATCAAAATTAAAGATCATGGATGTGCCTATGTCCCTGAATACCGTTAAAACAAATACCATAATCCCGATGATAAGAACCATACCCGTTACGATGTTCATATGTTCCTCTCTGTTTCAGTTTTCTAGTTGATATACATAGTAAATGCAATCACCGTGCCACAAAAAAATCATCCTCACCACTTCGCATTTTATTGTTAAATCTTCTATTAATCAACAAGTTACACAATTGATATGTTTTGTGAATTCAGTATAATCAAGGGAACTTTTTTCCATGACAGCACTTTTTTCCTTCCTGAGTGAAGCACCCTGCAGCAGAGACTGCAGGGCGTCCATTATTTGTAAGTTTATTTTTTGTTATCATTCCCGCACGCAAAGTGCACCTGCCTGACGGCAGGCAGCTCGGGAATCCTTCCGGAAAGATTCCGGACAAGCCGGAATGACAGCAATGTAAAACTGTGGCAGAAACCAAAGGGTTTTAAAATTATGAATGAACTACTTTATTAAATCCATCAACGTCAATCAACAATAATTACATATTTCTATTTTTGCTTAAAGAGTGTATCCTTTTATAAAACCAGGAGCATATTATGAATATACTTGATATTTCTGTCATATTAATTATCATTATCACGACCATACACGGATTCTGGAGGGGCATGCAAAGACAGATTTTCGGGCTTGGGGGTATTGTTGTAGGATACATTGCTGCTACCAGATTCTATGAGCCGGTTGCAGGTTTCATAGGCAGCAAAGATTCTTCTCTGGCCCAGATTGGGGCTTTTATTATGGTTTTCATACTTGGCAAATTAAGCGTCTCCTTTGCCGGATGGCTTGTGAGAAATCTCTTTAAGGACATCACACTGACATGGGTAAACAGAATAGGAGGGGCAGGCATGGGTGTGCTAAAAGGATTCATTATCATTATGATCATTATTTTAGCTCTTCTGGCATTTTTACCTGCTGATATGAGCCTTTTAAAAAATTCAGCCACATTACCCTATATAGCGTCACTGCCAAATATGACTAGCGGGATCATTCCGGAAAAGATCAGGACTCAATATAATGATAAAATCGAAACGCTCAGATTAAAGTGGGAGAAAAAATATAAGACTGAATGACCAATCCCGCAGCAAAAATGCAAGATATCAAAAAGACGTCATTCCGGTAGTCCTTTGAGCCGGAATCCAGCCCTTTATGAAAAGACTCTGGATTCCCGCCTTCCCGGAATAACGACATGTAGCCTGTTGAGAAATTAATCTAATTTTGAGACAGATTTTCCCCATTCCTGTAATCCAGTTGTCTCCAGGTATTTAAAAACACTTTCTTTTGAAGATACGCAAATCCAATATAATCGCCAGTGTCCATAACTGTGGTCTTCAGACGCTTCAGGTCTCCCGGATGGTCCTCCCTCCAGTATCCTGAAAACATCTGAATTTCATAGGGCATCAGTTCAGGCAGTGTATTGTAGTAGGCCCCAGGAGGACCGGTGCGGCCCGGCAATAATCTCTTCTCACCAAGGAATCCATGAAAGGTATAGAAGGCATCATCAGGGGGAAGAAATGCGAGGTCATAAGAAATCTCGAAAGAGCTGTCTGTTACATCATATCCGGCCAGCAGAGGTTTTTTCCTGCCGCTCAGCAGAAAATACATTGATTTTGCATCAGGCATGTTTACCGCCCTGTGTCTTGTCCGGCCCTTTGAATGAGGGTACAGCTCATTGGATCGAATGGCAAGATCAATGACCACTCTGTCATCTTCAGGAAGCTGTATCGTCTCACCGACAAGATATGTTCTCACATTATTATGCTGCTGAAGCATGATTGCAATCGGCTTTCCACCTTCATTCCTGTATCCAGCCAGGACGACAAAAACAGCAGTATAGTGATCAAGCTGGTGCCAGTCATTGAGGTCTCCGATCAGTTTGAGGACAGTCTCCTGCCATTGCGGTATCCCCGCTGAAAGCCCTGAAGTCCTGAACACCAGGTGATACCTCAGGAAGGTGAGAGGCTGATGAATCTCTTCAGTACTGACCTGAAAGGATATTGTATCGCGATGAATTCCACCATATACAACGGTATCATTCTCTGTTTTTTCCTGTCTGTGCTCAAATATGATATCCGGATCAGCCTTGTACGTATTAAGAAGTTCGCGGGTTACCTTACTGCTTAAAATGTTTCCCTGGGCATCTTTTAATACGCCATCGGAAATATAATCCCTGTAAAAATCGATCGGCAGCTGATTTCCCTCAGCCGACATGAATCTCGGACGATAACGATACAGCAGTTCTCTATCGCCTTGATCAGGAAGGTGCCTGGAAGGAGGATTGACAGCAAAGTATTCAGTAAACCCGGGATACTGTGAAAAATTTGATTTGTCTCTTACATAAGCAGATGCGGTAAAAAAAAGGAGGACGAGCATTGCAAACAGTACACTAACTGCAATATACATGGTCCGATAAGAAGGATGCCTCATGAAATATTATAAAGGAATGGCCGGCTGAATTATCATATCTAATAAACGTTGTTATATTATCATAGTAATATAGATAGATATATTCATGAAGCACGATAGAGAATTCATACTACTGCAAAAAAGGCTTTCAAAACCTCATAAAGCATAAGTACAAAAAAACCAGCGGGTTTTGATAAGATATTCCTCACTATTATGCTCCAGGAACTCCATATTCATAATTTCTCCATTATTGACGATGCAACGGTCGAGTTTGGAAAGGGATTTAATGTCATTACCGGAGAAACAGGAGCAGGCAAATCAATCATCATTAACGCCCTGAGCCTGTCCCTCGGTGAAAGGGCCGCCTCAGAGTATGTGAGAAGCGGTAAAGAAGAGGCCATAGTGGAGTCTCTCTTTGAGATCTCTCCGAAGAAATTCAGCGCATCCGTTCATGAAGCAATGAAAGACCTTGGTGTGAGCAACGATGAAGGATTAATCCTTAAAAGAATCATCTCGTCACAGGGAAAAAACAGGGCATATATTAACAGCTCAATGGCAAACGTTCAGACCCTTTCTGACATAAGCAGTAATATTATTGATATACATGGTCAATATGAACATCAGTCTCTGCTGTCACCGGAAAACCAGCTGGACCTGCTTGATATGTTTGGCGGACTGACAAAGGAGCGTGAAAAAGTTACTCACCTCTTCGATTCCCTGTCTTCTGTAAGATCGCAGATACGATCACTGGAGCAGAAGGACAGGGAACGGGCACAGAGACTGGACTTGCTTAATTACCAGATCAATGAAATCGAGTCAGCAGGATTAAGCAGTGATGAGGAAGAAGGGCTTATTGAAGAGGAAAAGGTGCTGGGAAGCGCAGGGCATCTGGCAGAACTTGCAAATAAGTCCCATGAGATGCTGCATTCATCGGATACTGCATCTCTCTCAGCAATTTCTTCTATTATTGATAATCTTCGAAAGATGTCTGAAATTGACAGCAGGGCAAAAGATGCACTTACATCTGCAGAAGATGCCCTGCCCCTTCTGGAGGAGACATCTTTCTTTTTGAGAGATTATAAGGACACAATTGATTTTAATCCTGCCCGGCTTGGAGAGGTTCAGGAGCGGCTTGAGCTGATTAAGGCATTAAAGAAAAAGTACGGTGCTTCGGTCAATGAAATCCTGCTCTATAGAGAAAAGTCATTGATAGAGCTTGAGGAACTTCAGCATTCACAGGAGACAATTGAATCACTAACTTCTGAATGTGAAATACTCCGGAAAACATTTACTGATAAGGCACATGCACTGTCAAAGAAAAGACATACTGCTGCAAAAAAAGTTGAATCTGCAGTTGTTCAACAGCTTGCAGAACTTTCCATGCCTGATACCCAATTTACGATTTCGATCACACAGCAGCAGGGAAACGACACCTTTGATGGTTTTCAGGCAAATCAGACAGGGATCGACAATATCGAGTTTTTAATTTCCCCCAATATTGGGGAAGAGCTCAAACCAATGGCGAAAATCGTGTCAGGAGGAGAACTCTCACGGATCATGCTCGCTCTCAAGGGTATCATGGCAAAAGGAGATAACATCCCGATACTTGTCTTTGATGAGATTGACGCCGGCATCGGTGGAAAGACTGCTGAAACAGTCGGAAAGAAACTGAAGGCCCTCTCGAAAAACCATCAGGTAATCTGCATCACCCACCTTCCCCAGATTGCATCATTTGCTGACAGACATATGAAAATCGAAAAAAAAGTGGAGCATAAACGGACCGTTGTTATTATTAAGCCCCTGGACAAAAATGATCGGGTAAAGGAAGTCGCCCGGATGCTCAGCGGGGACATTTCAGATACATCGCTCAACCACGCAAGAGAACTGATAAAAAAGGCCCGTTAGCTTCTGAACGTTTCAAGGACTTACGTTCGCATTGGCTCTATCTATAGAATTTCAGATTACAAATTTCACATTACAGATTTTGCTGGAGGTTTTTCTTTTTGTAATTTGGAATCTAAAATTTGAAATTGCTTTTATGTTACATATTGTAACCATACAGACGCATCGTAACAATTTGTAACCGCTAATTAGTGCCAAAGATTGTAATTTTCTTCCAATCACCTGTTATAAAAGGATTTTAATTATCACTTTATCCGGTACATATCTTGCATTGTTTTTTTCGTTTATTATTATATGGTTATATATTTTATTTAATTGACAATTGCCAGTACCTGTGATAGCTTTTATGATAAGGAGCTGTTTAACTGTTTAATATTAATTATTAATATTTCAGAAAGGGGGTAGGTCTATGAAGTCTAATTCCAACGGCAGCCCGGATGAAAATAATGTCTTTGATGCCCTTGTAGAGAAGGGGGTTTCCAGACGGGACTTTATAAAATTCTGTTCTGCCATGGCAGCAACACTGGCTTTACCTGCATCGTTTATACCAAAAATAGCAGAAGCAGTGGTCGCCCAAAAGCCGTACCTTGTGTGGCTGGAGTTTTCAGACTGTGCCGGAGATACAGAAGCTACGCTAAGAGCGTCGAGTCCAACCATTTCCCAAATTGTGCTTGATGTGTTTTCTATTGAGTATCACGAGGTAATCATGGCCCCATCGGGATTTAATGCTGAGAAATCGCTGCAGGATATAGTTAAAAATCACAAGGGTAAATACTTTGCTGTTGTTGAGGGTGCCATCCCCATGGCAGATAACGGTATTTACTGCTGTGTAGGCGGCAGATCTGCACTTGACATCGCACGTGAAGTCTGCGGTAATGCAGCTGCCACCTTCGCCGTTGGCTCCTGTGCCACCTGGGGTGGACTTCCCAGCGCAAAGCCGAATCCCACTGGAGCGGTTGGCGTGGAAAAGGCTGTCCCCGGCATCCCGCTGGTGAATCTGCCGGGATGTCCCATGAATGTTGAAAATTTTACGGCAACGATTGTTCACTATCTTACCTTCGGCTCCCTACCGCTCCTTGATGACCGTAAACGTCCGCTGTTTGCACATGGCAAGAGAATTCATGACAACTGTGAGAGACGGGGTCATTTTGATGCCGGACAGTTCGTACAAAAGTGGGGTGATGAAGGCCACAGACAGGGATGGTGCCTGTATGAAATGGGATGCAAAGGCCCGGAAGCCTTTTTCAACTGCCCGTCCATTAAATTTAACGAAGGAACAAGCTGGCCCATACAGGGAGGTCATGGCTGTATCGCATGTGCAGCTGACAATAATTGGGACACCATGACGCCGATTTATAAGAGACTGCCCAATGTTCCGGGATTCGGTGTCGAGAGCACAGCTGACAAGATTGGCGTTGGTCTCGCAGCAGCTACTGCAGCAGGTCTGGTACTGCATGGTATTGGAAGGGCGATTAAACCAAAGCAAAAGGAAGAATAGGATATTCTTGATGACACAGATTCAAAATGCGATTACACGGATTAACAACAGGATTACACAGATATCAATCCTTAATCTGTGCAATCAATTTAATAATCGGAGTAATCAATGAAATTTAAATTTCATATGGAGGTGATCAGAATTGGCTAAAAAGTTAGTAATTGATCCGATAACAAGAATCGAAGGACATCTCAGGATTGAAGCAAAGGTTGAAAACGGCAAGGTTGTTGATGCCTGGAGTTCCAGCACCATGTTCAGAGGGATCGAGCTGATCATGAAAGGTCGTGATCCAAGAGATGCGTGGGCCTTTACGCAGCGAATATGAGGCGTCTGAACTACGGTGCATGCAACCGCCTCGGTGAGAGCGGTCGAAGACGCTTTAGGCATTACCATTCCTGATAACGCAAGGATTATCAGAAACCTTATTT
>CAMYJJ010000054.1 GCA_947258735.1 Thermodesulfovibrionia bacterium
TGGATGTCTTTTGAACTGGTGAGAATCCCCGAGAGGTCTGCCCTGTCCAGTTTTAATTTGTTGAAAATAACTTCGAGTGTTTCCCGGGGCTGGACAGCGCCGGTTAAGGTGACGCTGCTTTTAACGATATCAGAAACAGGATGTTGGACAGCAACTGTACCCGCAGGTTTGCGACGTTCAACCGACTTGGTACTGAAATCAACCGGCATGAAAATCATGAGAGAGACGGCAGCTATGCTTAACAGGATCTGGTTCATGTTGATTGCCGGGGCTGCTTTTTAGCTGTGCTTTTCTTTTTTGCAGTTTTTTTTGTCGTACTTTTCTTGACTGATTTCTTTGTAACGGTTGTTTTCTTTTTTGCTGCAGTTTTTTTTGTGCTTTTCTTGACTGTGTTTACAGGTTCATTTGATTCAAGCACATCGATCTGATTTTCCAGTTTATTAATCCTGGCAATGATCGACTTAACCTTTGGATTTCCTAAAGGATTTTTTGACTTCTTTGATATGAGGTCGTATATTTCCCCTCCCAGTTTTGCAAAATCCTCCTGGACTTTCATGTTAAAGTTAAATACTTTGTATTTCTTCTTGCTGTCGCCTGCAAATTTTTCCAGCGTTTCAGTGACCACTGAGCTGCCTTCCTTGAAAATGTCCAGCCCTTCCTGAAGGTTCTTTTTTAAGTCGTCCTGAATTTTTTCCCAAAAGCTCATGCGCCCTCCCGTAACATATTTTAGGTTATTAACATATACCCTTATGTATTATACGTATACACAGAAGATATTTTATGTGTTCCTGATCACATACATTAGTATTTGGTTACTTATTATCTTCTTCCACGGCATATTTTACCATTTCCATTATCTTCGGCAATGCTGATGAAACACGGTCCCAGCTTGATATTAACGGTACCCCAAGCGGGTCTTTCATTATGATCTCAGATGCCTCTTTTATTCCCTGAGTGAAAGTTTCCACGGCCAGGCTCTCTTCATGCCTGTCGAATATAAGACCGTTTACCGCTGCATCATCTTCATAGTGTTTAAGCATGTCCTGGGCTGTTTTCACATAGGTCGCAATAAGAGACCTGAAAAGTCCGCTTGAAAAGACCAGTCCTTCTGATGCAAGAGTCCTGAATATGGATTTACTGATATCTATGCACATTTTCAGAAGTCCTGTTGACATGTCGTCAGGAGAAAGTTTCTGGTGTTTATGCTCGTAGTTGTCAGCTATATCTATTTGACATACCCGTCTGACTGAACAGTTCCTGTATACCTCTGCAAGTATACCGACTTCCAGTCCCCAGTCACCCGGGATCTTGTTGACACGGGCTATATCAACATCCATGGAGAATTCTCCGGCAAGCGGATATCTGAAGCTGTCAAGGAATTCAAGAAGCGGGATATGTCCGTGTATCTTTATCAGTGACCTCAGAAGGGGGGTGACCAGTAGTCTTGAGACCCTTCCATGCATCTTATCAGTCACCCTGCTGTAATATCCTTTGCAGAACTCATATTTAAGATTAGGATTTGCGGTGGGATAGCAGAGCCGTGCCAGCATGCGGCGGTCATAGGTGAGGATATCACAATCATGAAGCGCTATAACGCTGATATTTTTTTGAGCAATAAGATAGCCATATGCCATCCATGCAGACTGACCTTTGCCGGTATCACCAAGCTGAAGACCGGCATCCTCAATGGTTTTATATACTTCACTTACCCTGTCTCCATTGTTCCAGATAATACGGGTAGTCTGGGGCAGGACAGAGAAATATGTTCTTGCATGTTCAAACTCGTCTCTGCTGCATGGACCAAGGGTGACAATTATTTCTTTTAAGTAATTGACTTTCTTAAGCTGGTTGACTATTCCTGCAAGTGCATCAGCTTTTAATTCAGAATACAGTGAGGGTAAAACAAGGGCTATAGGCCGCTCCTGTGCATACCAGGAAAGCTCAGCTTCGATTTTCTCAAGCTCGGTTGTGCCCAGTTTGTGAAATGTCGCTATTACACCAGTTTGATGAAAATCTGCCATAATTTTATTGCTTTTATTTATTGGCCCTGCATGGACCGCATGTATATTACGACAAAAAAATATATAAAATTAAGTAAGATAAGTATAAATGCTCTTACTTATTAGGTCAAGAATAATAGTACGATGAATAACAGGAGAATTGCCAATTATATATTCCGGCGCGCCCTTGCTGCGGTAGATCCCGGCGTCATTGTCAAGGAATGTGCAAAAGAGATGAGTTCCAGCCTGAAGCAGGAACATGTCAGTGACATTATCGTAATTGGTTTCGGGAAGGCAGCATATCAGATGGCTGTTGCCATAGAAGAGGCATTTGATGTTGATGTGATCGCGGCTGGTATCATTGTTACAAAGTATGGGCATATTGTAAGTCAGGAGTCAGGGGTCAGGGGTCAGGGGTCAGATGTAAAAACGCAGGGTACGGAACACAGAACACAGAACACAGACTTGAAAAAAATAAAAGTGTTTGAGGCTGCTCATCCGATCCCGGATGAGAATGGGATCAGGGCAACTGAACAGATTATTGATCTTGTAAGGGACGCTGGAAAAGATACGCTTGTACTGTGCCTCATATCAGGAGGGGGATCAGCGCTCCTTGTTTCCCCGATAGAGGGAGTAAGCCTGGGCGAAAAACAGCTGATCACAGACCTGCTGCTCAGGGCAGGCGCTGATATTGAAGAATTGAATGCGGTACGCAAGCATATTTCCAGAGTTAAAGGGGGAAGACTTGCGGAGATAGCATATCCTGCAAAAATAAAAAGCATAATAATTTCTGATGTGATTGGAGATAAACTTGATGTGATCGCTTCCGGTCCCACATCTGTTGACCCATCAACGTTTAGTGATGCACTGCATGTTATTGAGAAGTTCAATCTTGTTGAGAAAACACCGGAGAGTATACTGCAAGTTCTTAACTGTGGCATTTCCGGCAGCATACCTGATACCCCGAAACCTGACAATCACATATTTGATTCTGTACAGAATATCATTGCAGGAAGCAATCAGAAGGCTATTGATGCAGCAGCAGAAGGGGCCCGCCATGCAGGACTTGAAGCAAAGGTGCTGTCTTCTGATCTGACAGGAGAGGCGAGGGACACTGCAGGATGGCTGGCTGATAGAGCAAAAGAAACGTTGACAGAAAAGAAGGATGAAAAGGTGTGTCTGATTTCAGGTGGGGAAACAGTCGTGACAGTTAAAGGACCGGGCAAGGGCGGCAGAAATATGGAACTTGCGCTCAGCTTTGCCATGCAGATTGAGGGCATGGAAGGCATTACCCTGCTTTCTGCCGGTACAGACGGAACAGACGGACCAACTGATGCAGCAGGGGCAATTGTTGACGGAAACACGATCATAAAGGCAAGGCAACTGGGCCTTGATCCGGCAGACTATTTGAATAACAATGATTCATATAATTTCTTTAAGAAAATTGATTCATTGATAATTACAGGGCCAACAGGAACCAATGTCATGGACCTGCAGATAATTTTGATAACGTAATTCCTTTATAACGATGAATCAACAAAAACGTTTTTAGAAAGTGTAAAAACTTTTCCTGATTTCCTCAGTGTAGCAAAGACGAGGGATGTCATCCTCTTCTGGACCCGGCTTCTTTTGTGTCATTCCCTCAGTTTTAAGCTGGAATATCTCGATTTGTGAGTTTTTGGATTCCCGCTCAAAGGGTCGAAGGAATGACGAATACTTTATTAATATAATGAAGTCAACATAATTGTTTATATCTGTGGTCAGAATGGTTGGGATGTATTTCTGGTAGTTATTTGACGAGGATGATCAGACCATTAAACTGTCTTCAGCGGTTACTTCGGATTTTGACGCATGGCTTCTCAATATAAAACCATTGACCATTTTTTCCAGCTCAGATGAAAGAATATTCAGGCGCTTTGCAGCTTCTGATGACTGTTTGGCGTTATCTGCAGTCTGTATAGTCAGATTTGCTACTGCATCAACATTAGACGCTATGGTGGTGCCTGTTTCTGACTGTTGTTCCGCTGCGACTGCTATATGCTGGATCATATCGTTTACACTTCCCATGGATTCGGTTATTTTGTGAAGGGCATCGCTTGCTTCATTTGCATGCTCCAGACCGGTTTGTACTTCATCACTCCATCCGTGCAGAGATTCAATAGTCTTCTTTGTGTTGTTCTGAATGCCGTCTATCATGTCCCTTATCTCGCTTGTAGATGATGATGTCCGTTCTGCAAGTTTTCTCACTTCATCTGCAACAACAGCAAATCCCCGTCCCTGCTCTCCTGCCCGGGCTGCCTCGATTGCTGCATTCAGGGCAAGCAGGTTAGTCTGGCCTGCTATATCGTCAATGACTTTGATGATCTCTCCGATCTGCTCAGAGTCTTTTCCCAATGCTGCGATAGACTCGGAAGAGTCCTTTGTTGAGGCTGCTATTATGTTCATGCTATTGACTGTATTCGCGACGACAGAGGCGCTCTGGGAGGTAAATTCATTAGCTTCGCTGGCTGACCTGGATGCAGTTGAGGAATTCTGTGCAACATCTAAAAAAGACGCATTCATCTCTTCGATAGATGAGGCTGACTGGGTTGTCTGTTCCGACTGTTCATCAGCATTCTTTGCTATCATCATTGCGGTCTCAGACAGGTGTTCGGCACTTTCATTCAATGTTTTCGTAACATTTATAACACTGGCGATCATCTCACTCAGGTTATCAGTCGCTTTGTTCAGCAGAGAGGCAACCGTACCGAACTCATCTTTTCTTGAATCATTCATGGAAACACTGAGATCTCCTTTGCTTAAGCCCTGGGCCAGAAGTGTAAGGTCTTTAATGGGAGAATTAATTGAACGGTTAAGTCCAATAAGTACTGCGAAAATAATAATTAAAATTATGCCTGCTACAGCTGAAACAAGTAATTTCGTATTCCTTGCTGTTGCCTTTGATATCTTCTGAGAGCTGAGTGCAATTGCTTCTGCTTCTTTTAATAATTTTTTTGCCTCTGCAGTCAACTTGCCATACTGCATCATGGCATTATCGTCTTCAACACTGATCCAGGGATTGTCCTTCATAAAGGCCTTTGCTCCGTCTCTGACAAGTATCCATTGAGGGCCTACTTTTTCCACCAGGTCTTTTTTCAGGACAGGGTCCTTCATGATGGAGACTAATGTATTAAATGTTTGGTCGAAACCGTCAAGGTGTTCATTTGTCAGTTCAATTGATATTGGTTCTCCCTCATCAATAATAAATTCATTTATCCCTCTGAAGACACCCTGCAGATGCATATTGGCATTCTTCAGTAAATATGAATCTGTATTTTTTGAAACAACTGAATTGCTGCCAACCCAGTTGGCCACTCCTAATGCAAGAATCAGGGAAAGTAAGGTTATTGATGACAGCTTTATTCTGTTCTTTATCGTCATTGACCCTCTCTTAAACAAATGAAATTATCAGGGGAGAGCCGTCTCCCCCCTGATAGATGATTCTTAATGCTCTACGGTGTAGCCTTTCTCACTCCATGTTGCAAAACCTTCTCTCATCCAGTAGACATTGGTATATCCCATCTCAGCTGCTTTCTTGGAAGCATAATATGACTTCCATCCATTTGGTCCGTCGCTGTGAAAGAGAATCTTCTGGCTTTTGTCAGCAGGGAGCTTTGATACATCAAACTTTCCTGTGCGCTCTGCAGGATTACCTTTTTTGGTCCATTTGTAAGGTACAGATACAGCACCCGGAATATGGCCTTTACCATAGTTAAGGGCCTTTCTCATATCAAATGTCTTGATATTGGAAATCTTCCCCTTTGCATCAGCTGCGCTGATAATAGTCACGCCAGCTGGTGGATCTGTTGGTGTTGGTACGCTGCCTGCCATTGACATACCTGCCATGGCTATAACTAAAACCAAAATGCTTAATGTTACGAATACTTTCTTCATTACTACCTCCTTGGTTTGGTCAATTGTGTTAATAAAAGTAAAACCGAGTTTTCCCCTCTCACCTCCTTTTCTTAAAATTGCTGTTACTCGCTAATCTTATCGGACACCTTAAATAAATCTTTAATCCCGATATGAGTCCATCCGTTAAAAATAATATCGGAATATTTTCGTATTACTTGAGGCGTATTTTCTGTTAAGAATCATTATCAGGTGTTATAGCGACGGGACATCATCAGATTTTATAATCTGCAGAGTAGATCAGATAATAAAAAAAGGATGCTGATCTCTTGAGGGGACATGGCTACATTATGGTGGTCCTCGGTATAAACGAGAAAACCTTAACGCCAAAAAGATCAGCATCCCATGCTATATTGTGCTTTCTGTCAGTAACGTATATATCGGATTTTTTTTTGTGAACTTAAGCCTACATTATTCATAAATATATGAGTCAGGGAGGAAGACCTTAAGAATAAGTCTTGAATACGGCACGATTCAGTGAAATACATCCGTACTTTGAAGGTCATTAACAGACATGGTGTAATCTCCTGATGTTCTGCAAGACCGTTGCAATACTTATTCTTAAGGTCATCTCCCTATAGGTATGAATTATGCAAATTAGGTGGTGAGCGGTAAAAGAGATACGGCGACAGTATCAGGGCAAAAAAAATATACATAATGATGCTGACCCAATTAGGGGACATGGCTGAAGTTAAAAGGTTGGGCTCTTAGCGTAGGCAGGGAAAAACCTTTTAATCAGGGGTCAGCATCATTATGTATATTTAATAATTAATTGTACATCATTCTCATTTTTTTGTAAACAGCCGCATAAGGTTTTCCCTTACATTAAAAAAAGCTTTAATTATAAGAAGTTATGGAGAAATAAAAATTGACTTATTTCTTAGATAAGATGAATTCCATGTAGTGTTAACTGTTTTGGAATTATCATATAGCCGAAAGATTACATCTGTGTATGTCACGTCTATCCATACAGCACATGAGGATGAACGATATGATACACAGGCATTTACATATCGCTCTGCTTATGAACGGGAATTAATCAAATAGTATAGCCATCTAAAGATTAATTGTTAATTCCCGATAAGAACAGATATACCTGTTAAAAAATAAATATACATTAATTAATTATAACGAAAACAAAATAAGCAGGAGTTCTTCAGATGGAGGGAACAGGATGTTAAACAGGATTACCATTAGCATGAAACTCATCGGCATTGTCACATTCAGCATCATGGTTATGATTGTCGGGGCTTCTATCGCAAGGTATAACTTTGATCATATACAAAGTGAAATGACAGAGCTGTCAGCTGATCTGGATAAGGATATACAGGTCCGGGCAGAACGTATAACAGAAAATATTAATACGATCATAATTGTTTTACTGGTAAGTCTTCCTGTTACCGCCAGTATCCTTATTGCGGTTGGATTTCTTACGGTACGCAGTATAACAAAGCCCATACATGAGATGATGAGCGTGACGAATAAGCTGGCTGAAGGTGATCTCTCTCTGGAGCTGGACGATAGCGGCCGGGATGAATTTGGCGTTATGAAGAGTTCAATGGCAGGCATGGTAACAAATCTAAGACATATCGTTGGTAAGATAGCGAAGACTTCAAGATATGTAGAAAAAAGCTCTGAAGAAGTCTCTAATACATCGGGTACTATTACTTCCAAAATAGACGATCAATCGGCCCAGTTGGAGCAGTCAGCGGCAGCGGTCACAGAAGTGTCCCAGACCATACTGGATGTTGCAAAAAATGCAACCGATGCTTCCGACGCAGTTAAAGAATCAGTGACCATTGCTGATGAAGGAAAAACAGTAGTTGAGAAAACAGTGAGCAGCATGTCCAATATCTGTCAAACCGTTGAGAATTCATCACAGACCATTGAGGCCCTTGGTGAAAGCAGCAAACAGATTGGAGACATCATCAATGTTATTAATGATATTGCGGGACAGACCAATCTGCTGGCACTGAATGCTGCTATCGAAGCGGCCCGCGCAGGAGAACAGGGCAGGGGATTCGCAGTGGTTGCGGATGAAGTGAGAAAGCTGGCTGAAAAAACCGGAAAGGCAACCGAAGAGATAACAGACATGATAAAGAAGATACAGCAGGAGACAGACATGTCTGTTGAGAGCATGGAGAAAAGCAAAACTGAAGCGGAAGAGGGCGTGAAACTTGCGGAACAGGCCAGAGGGTCCCTGGATAAAATCGTGAACTCTTCAGAAAGATGTCTGGACATGGTCCAGTCCATTGCAGCTGCAACTGAAGAGCAGTCTACTGCCATTGAACAGGTAACTGCAAATATGGAAAATGTCGCTTTTGTATTTACATCATCACGTGATGCAATTTTTAAGATTGATGGATCCATTAATGAACTGGAAGACAAAGTGAAAGAGATGGCAGGTCTTGTCAGCTGGTTTAAGGTGGATGCAGAAATGACCCGAACAGTGCGCAATGCTGTGACAACAGGCAATGGTACAAATACAAGCCACAGAGGAAGCGGCGAGACGGCATAGCAAATTATTCATAACATATTAGTGATGTAGAAAGAGCCTGATGAATGCAGGCTCTTTTTTTATGAGTATTGATTATTCTGTTCCATTGCAATGACAACAACAAGCGTTTATGAAAATTGAAAGGCTTGTCCTGTACTCCCTTGTGTCATTCCCGCATTATGTTAGCGGGTCGGAGCGGCTCTCGTGTAGACACGCATCGAAAATCCCCTGAAACGAGTTTTCTGGATTCCCGCCTGCACGGGAATGACTACTATATTAAATGATAAGATTATATACAGGATACTTATGTAGAATAATATTACTTTATACATAAGCTGGTAACCATGAAATTAATAATATTTACAGATCTTGACGGTACGTTGCTTGACTCCGGGTATTCATTCAGAAAGGCGATGCCTGCTCTGAAACTGATAAAAGATGAATCAGTCCCCCTGATTATATCTTCCAGTAAAACGAAAATCGAGATAGAGCATATCAGAAAGAAAATAACAAATACCTGTCCCTTTATAACTGAAAATGGGGGAGGGATATTTATACCCAGAAAGAACTTTAAATTTCAAATTCCAGATTTCAAATTACAAATTACGGAGGAAGGGAAATATAAAGTGATTAAACTGGGGGCTGGCTATACAGAGTTGAGAAATGCGCTGGCTGAGTTACGTGATGAGGGATTTGATGTCAAAGGGTTCGGTGACATGAGTATACGGGAAGTGTCTGAATTAACAGGATTGAAGCTGGCTGATGCCAAGAGGGCAAAAGAACGGGATTTTGATGAGCCCTTTGTTTTCCATGGCAGGAGTAAGGACGTTGCAAACCTCAAACGACGCATCAGGGCAAAGGGTTTTAATTATACACAGGGAGAGTTCTTCCATATCATGGGAAACAGTGACAAGGGCAGGGCGGTTACGATAATTAAGGAAATCTATAAAAAACAGTTTGAGAAGGTCACTACAATTGCGCTTGGAGACAGCCCCAATGACATTGAGATGCTGCAGAATGTTGATTATCCGGTTGCGGTGCAGAAAAAAGACGGCTCATATAACAGGGAGGTCATCAGAAAAGTAAAAGGATGCATAAAAGCAGAGGGGCCAGGACCTGAGGGGTGGAACAGGGCAGTAATTAAATTACTTGAAACTATGGTCCTTTGATGGAAACGTCCCTTTTTCCACTTCTTTTTTATAAGACTGTATTGCCTTTGAAGCATCTTTATTCAGATTTGTAAATTGTTTTGTAAACTTTGGAACAAACCTGTCAAACAGCCCTATTACATCATGCAGGACAAGGATCTGTCCGTCACAATGGGGACCGGCACCAATTCCAATGGTGGGAATCGAAAGTTCTTTGGTAATCTGTTTTGCAACGTTCATGGGAATGGCCTCGAGCAGCAGTGAAAATGCCCCGGCATCTTCTACTATATGTGCCTCTTCCAGCAGTTTCTTTGCTGCTTCATCTGATTTACCCTGGACTTTGTATCCTCCCATTCTGTGAATGGACTGAGGGGTAAGGCCGATATGGGCCATTACCGGTATGTCAGATTTTAACATTGCCCTGATTTGCGGCGCTATCTCAGCTCCTCCTTCAAGTTTGACTCCGGCAGTTCCTGCCTCCTTGAGAAACCTCCCTGCATTTTTAACGGCTTCAGATATCCCAGCCTGGTAAGACATGAACGGCATATCTCCAAGCACCATGGCATTTGATACAGCGCGTGTTACCATCTTTGCGTGATAAATCATTTCATCCATTGTCACATGGAGGGTATTGTCACGTCCCTGCACAACCATGCCGAGTGAGTCTCCAACAAGAATGGCGTCAATGCCGGCCTGATCAACAATCTTGGCAAAGGGGTAATCATAGGCCGTAAGCATGGTGATCTTATCGCCATCCTTTTTCTTTTTTATAAAATCCTGAATGGTAAACATGGTTCTTGTTATGTATCTTTGGAAGTGGTGCTGTTGCTCAGGATTTCAAGCAGTTCCAGATCAAAGGTGAGTTCCTTGCCGGCCAATGGGTGATTGGCATCCATGACATACCCTGTCTCTGTTTTCCCGAGGACGGTGACAACGACGGCCTTGCCGTCAGGCCTGTGCATCTGGATGGTGCTGCCGATACGTGGATCAAAGTCTCCCGGTGCATTTTTTCTGCTGAATTCAAAAACCTTGTCCTTGCTGTGCTCGCCATATGCATCTGCAGGGGGTATTTTAACTGTTTTCTTTTCATTAAGCGCCATTCCGGTAATACCTTTTTCAAATCCCGGAATTACCTTGCTGTCGCCAATAGTGAACTCTATGGGTGCGGTATCACGTGATGATTCAACCACTTCTCCATTTGAATCTTTCAGCGTATAATGGACTTTCACTGTGTCGCCCTTTCTAGCTTCCATTGAAATTCTCCTTTTATGTTATATAGATGATGAAATGGTGCTAAAGTATAACATAGATATATACATGTCTTACATTACTTCCCGGGCATAATGCTCCGGGCCTTTTTTCGGTAAAGGAGCAATCCGCTCCCTCCAATAATCATTGCCAGACAAAGCATTTGCCCCATGGTCACTGAATTGAGAAAAATGCCGAGATGTGCGTCAGGCTCACGGACATATTCAATAAAAAAGCGCACTGTCCCATACCCAATAATGTATAGCGGGAGAAAGAAGCCATTGAATGGCCTTCTCCGGCGCAGCGACCAGAGCATAACGAAGAGGAAGAGACCCTCAAAAAATGCCTCGTACAGCTGCGATGGATGTCTGAGCAGGTTTGTATGATCCAGAGGGAAGTACATCCCCCAGGGCATGGATGTAGCCCTGCCATACAGTTCTCCATTGATAAAATTGCCTATTCTGCCAAAGGTGTATCCAAGAGGGATGGAAGGGACCAGAAAATCAGTAAATTGCCAGAACTCAAATTTATATTTACGACAGAAAAGTGCTGTTGCAGCTATTACACCGATTAATCCCCCATGATAGGACATGCCGGAAAGACCGGTAAAATGAATACCGCCTGAAAAACTGAAAGGTAATATGATCTCCCACGGACGGGACATGAAATAGGAAAAATCATAAAACAGGACATACCCGAATCGTGCTCCTGCCATGAGACCGATAATTGCCCACGTAAAATAGTCTTCAACTGCCTCTCTTGGATAATCATACTCCGCATTTTTGATTCGATATAATGACAGCAAATAAACTATAGCAAAGGCAACTATGTACATCAGGGCATAATATCGAAGTTCAAAAGAACCAATCCTGAAAATATATGGTTTAATATGCTCAGGTATATGCTGCCATGTGGAAATTAACTGGTCCATATTAACATTGTCTTTAATGTTTTATTTCAATCATGAAGCAGGGCCTTGATTACTGTACTGCGAATGCTTTTAAAAGCTTTAAATAAAAAAGAGACAGACAGTATAAGGATTATAACAGCAGCCACGACTGATACTATATTTATAATTGAAGTATGAAGGAAATTTCTGCCCAATACATGCATCGTTCCGGTTACGAGCATAATCACAACAACCGTAAGCAGAATAAAAGTTACAAAAATTGCAATGGAAATTACCAGCTCAAGCAAAGTGCGGATAGATGATTTAGTATTCTGCGAATTCATATCTTAGGGGATACTTCCCACGGGAAGTGTCCCCATACGTTTAGAGCAGTCCTGCTCTCTCCATAATTGCCGGTACCTTGTCTTCAGCACCGATAGCCATTATATGAACTCCGTCGCAGATGTTTTCGTCCTTTAACTGTCTGATATGTCTTGCCATGATATCAATCCCCTGATCAAGGGCATTTTCCTTTCCCGCTTCTTTCAGTTCATCGATTAATTCCTGGGGAACTGTAATGCCGGGAACAAACTTGTTCATGAAATTAGCCATGCCGGCACTCTTCAGAAGTACAAGACCTGCAAGGACTTTCACCGGAAAATTCCTCGCACTTTTCATGAATCCCTTGAATTTATCAACATCATAAATCGCCTGTGTCTGGAAAAAATTTGCTCCTGCATTGACCTTCTTTTCAAATTTCATCATCTGGGGTTCGATTGGATTCGCTTCAGGAGTGACAACAGCACCCTGATAATAATCGGTTGCACCCACCAGGTCATTACCCATCATGTCCTTACCATTGTTGAGACCATCAACAATCTGAAGCAGCTGGACAGACTCAATATCATACACAGGTTTTGCCTCTTTATGGTCACCGGCATTTGGATGGTCACCGGTCATGCACAAAACGTTCTTAATCCCGAGGATGCTTGCTCCGAGGAGGTCTGACTGAAGGCCTATGCGGTTCCTGTCCCTGCAGGTCATCTGCAGGATAGGCTCATTGCCCATGTCCAGAAGGAGTTTGCAGAACGACATTGAGTTTATGCGCATGACTGCTGACTGGTTGTCCGTAACATTCAGTGCATCAACTTTACCTTTGAGCATCTCTGCTTCGTGAAGTATCTTTTTTATATCAGTCCCTTTAGGAGGGCCTACTTCTGCTGTGACAGTAAATTTACCTGATTCAATTGCGCTTTTAAGACTCACTTTTTCTCCTCCTTTTTCTCACGGGTGTTCAGAGTGCCCGGTTTTCTGCTGGCTGACCAGTCCTTTGGTTCCAGCACCTGCTTAAAGTCTTCGAGCTGGTCAGTTTTTTTCATCCTGTCATAAATCCTGACCCATGCACAATCAATATCAGGACTTACTTCACACTTGCCATTATCAGTGCCGCCGCACGGTCCGTTTAACAGGCCTTTGGGGCAGGAAGTGACAGGGCAAATCC
>CAMYJJ010000055.1 GCA_947258735.1 Thermodesulfovibrionia bacterium
CAGGCTGTGGCCAACTACCTTTCAACCATCAGAGCTTGCAAAGGTGGTGATGGTGATATTTCTCGCAGATTATATGGACAGGAATATTCACCGCATGAGGGAGTTCACCTATGGTATTGCCATTCCTGTCGGCGTGATGCTGGTATTTCAGATGATCATAATCATGCAGCCTGACTTTGGAGCTGTTATGAGCCTGGGCATTCTTACCGTGTGTCTCCTGATACTCGGAGGGTCACGGCTAAGGCATATAGGGCTTCTGCTCCTCATCTCAATGCCGGCTGTCTATCTCCTTGTTTTTTCATCAGCCTACAGGATGAAAAGAATAATGTGTTTTACGGACCCCTGGAAAGACCCGTTTGGCTGCGGCTTCCAGCTTGTCCAGTCCTTTATTGCATTTGGAAGGGGAAGCATCTTTGGTGTCGGACTGGGGGAAAGCAGGCAGAAACTTTATTTCCTGCCCGAGGTCCATACAGATTTTATTTTTTCAATAATCGGGGAGGAACTGGGGCTGGTCGGTGTGTTTACTGTTGTTGGTGTATTCGTATGGCTATTTATCAAGGGAATTAAACTGGCGTCAGGGACTGAGGACCCCTTCGGCTATTTTCTTGCCATCGGCGTGACCCTGATGATAGGGGTTCAGGCGATTATAAACTTTGCGGTTTCAACGGGCTTGATGCCTACAAAAGGACTCCCGCTGCCATTTATCAGTTATGGAGGATCAGCACTGCTTATTAATATGGCGGCAGCCGGCATACTTATAAATATAGCGCAGAACAATCATGCAAGGCGCACAGAAATGGACACGCCTTCGCAAAGTCAAACGTTGCGAAACAATTATATAAGAAGGATGCGATGAAGATAGTTATTGCAGGAGGAGGAACAGGAGGTCATATTTTCCCCGCCCTGGCCATTGCCAGAGCACTGAAAAAAACTATTCCCAATGTATCTATTACGTTTGTAGGTACGGTAAGAGGCATTGAGTCAAAGATAATACCGAAAGAGGGATATGATATACGGTTTATCCGATCAGAAGGGCTGGTCGGCAAAGGACTCTCCAGCACAGTCAGGTCTGTATCAAGACTGCCCCTGTCATTAATGGACTCCCGCAGGATCCTCAAAGATATACATCCTGATCTCGTTATGGGTGTGGGGGGATACAGTTCAGGCCCCCTTGTTTTGAGTGCAAAACTCATGGGTATTCCATCGATCATACATGAACAGAATACCCTCCCGGGGCTTACCAACAAGATACTCGGGAAGTTCGTAGATACGGTTGCTGTTACCTATCATGAAAGCATGAAATTCTTTCCCTCTGAAAAAACATATTTGACGGGCAATCCTGTGCGGGAAGATATACTGAAAGGCAGCAGGGACAGGGGCTGTAACACCTTCAGCCTTGACACGAACCGTTTTACCATATTCATATTTGGAGGGAGTTCCGGGGCCAGTAATATAAACCATGCGGTAAGTGAATCTCTTGTGCATCTTGAGCGGTTCAGGGAGAATATACAGTTTTTACATCAGACAGGAGAAAAGGACCTTGAGGCGGTGAAAGAGGTGTATAACTCAAAAGGGTTTAAGGGAACAGTCCTGCCCTTTGCGTATGAAATGGCAGATGCCTATGCAGTCGCAGACCTGATTATCTCTCGCGCAGGAGCGACCACCCTCGCCGAGTTAACAGCCTGCGGCAAGGCCGCCATACTTGTTCCCTACCCGCATGCAGCGGGAAACCATCAGGAGATCAATGCCAGGAAACTCTGGGACATTGGTGCGGCACAGATGATTCTGGACAGGGAGTTGAACGGTAAGACACTGTCCAGCATGATCAGTCATTTGCTGGAGGACCCTGAAGCAATCGGAGAAATGGAAAGGACCAGTCAATCACTTGGCAGTTCTGAAGCGACAAAAAAGGTTATTGAATTGATGATGGGTCTTTTAAAAAAAAAGGTAAAAGGCAGAGCTCATATCACAGATCACAGAACACAGACAACAGATGAACTGACAGTGTGATGATGAGACACTGATATTAAATGTATAAAAAATTTGAAAGTGTACATTTTGTAGGAATAGGGGGAATCGGCATGAGCGGCATAGCAGAGGTGCTGAATAACCTCGGATATAATGTCCACGGCTCAGACCTGCGTGAAACCGAAACGACGAGGCGATTAAGGGACCTGGGTATCAATATAAAGACCGGGCACCATGCTGATAATCTTACGAATGCCGATGTAGTCGTCACATCCTCTGCAGTCTCTCCTGACAATCCAGAAGTTGCGGCGGCCAGAAAACTGTCCATACCGGTAATTCCCAGGGCAGAAATGCTTGCTGAACTTGCACGGCTTAAATATGCGGTCCTTGTTGCGGGCGCGCACGGCAAGACCACAACCACATCATTGATTGCAAGCGTGCTTGGGGACGGTGCCTTTGATCCTACGGTTGTTATTGGAGGCAAATTAAAAGGTATGGGAAGCAATGCAAGGCTGGGGCAGGGAGAATTTCTGGTTGCTGAAGCTGACGAGAGTGACGGGTCATTTCTAAAACTCTCCCCTACCATTGCCATAGTGACAAACATCGACAGGGAACACATGGATTATTTCAAAAGCATTGATGAAATAAAAAACGCCTTTCTTTCATTTATCAATAAAGTCCCTTTTTACGGGCTCTGTATTTTAAACGGGGACAATGAATACATGAAAGAGATTATGCCTAACGTGGGAAGAAGGTTTATCACGTACGGGATAAGCGAAGGGCTGGACCTTGTCGCAAAGAATATCCGGTCAGAAGGGTTTAATGCGGTTTTTGATGCGGAGCTCAACGGACAACTTCTCGGAACATTTGAGGTGCCGCTTGCAGGGGAGCACAACATCAGTAACAGCATCGCTGCTATTGCTGTTGCAAACGAGTTGGGTATGGATGTTGAGGGTATTAAAAAAGCGTTGAAAAATTTCAGCGGTGTTCAGAGACGGCTTGAGATGAAAGGATCGAAAAACGGTATTGAGGTAATTGATGACTATGGACATCATCCCGCAGAGATTGTAGCAACGCTGCGGGCTGTGAAGGAAGCAATGCGTCAGAACAAAGATCGACAAGCGACGAATAACGAACAACGGACAACGGACAACGGACGACTGGTCGTTCTGTTTCAGCCTCACCGGTACTCAAGAACAAGGGACCTGCTGGAAGAATTTATTGATGCTTTCGGCGATGCCGACAGGGTCTTGTTAATGGACATATATTCAGCAGGGGAAAAACCGTTGCCGGGGGTAAATTCTGAATTGCTCTGCAGGGGAATCATAGAGACAGGCGTGGATGTTGAATATATTGATGACAGGGACCAGGTTCAGGGCCGTCTTGTTATGGATTTAAAAAAAGGTGATATTCTGCTTACCCTCGGTGCAGGAGATGTATGGAAGGAAGGGGAAACGTTTATGAGAGCTGGTAACAGCGGATGATGCGTAATGAAAATGAAAGAATCACAATTGTCGTCATACCCGTGAAAGCGGGTATCCAGATGTCTGTGACTGTTATTAAGACTGGATTCCCGATAAAGAATCCCGGGAATGACGGATAAAGAATTATAAACAATTAATAATATAAAAAAATGATTGATCTGGAACATAAACTTAAACAAAACTTTAATGGTGAACTGAGGTTTAATGAGCCGATGTCTGACCATACATCCCTTAAAATAGGAGGGCCTGTAGAAGTAATGGCATTTCCTGAAGACCCGCTCTCATTACGGAACATCCTTTTTGTTGCCAATGAAGAAGGGATTCCTGTGCATGTTTTCGGGGCAGGTACAAACCTGCTGGTCAGTGATAAAGGCATCAATGGCCTGGCCATATCACTGAAGGCATTTGGTACTATCGAGGTTGTTCATTCCCGTACATCCCAGCCTGCAGATGAGCGTAAAGAAGAAATTCAGGAACAGGATGTGACACTTTTTGTTGGCTCCGGGGTCCCCCTTGCAAAGCTGATAAATTATACACGTCAGAATGGATACGCGGGACTGGAAGCGTTGAGCGGGATCCCTGGTCTTATGGGAGGTGCTGTATATATGAATGCCGGCTCTTTTGGTACAGAGATGAAGGATGTGATAGATGCTGTTGCGATCATGAGTAAAGAGGGACATTTAATAATACTTGAAAAGGATAAACTTGATTTTTCCTACCGGAAATCGGGTCTTCCTGATAACTCAATAATATTAAGTGCAAACATAAGTCTGAACAGGGACAATCCCGATGCAATAGAAAGACGTACAAAAGAATGTATGACAAGGAAAAAAGAGACCCAGCCACTTGCCGGGTTATCGGCCGGGTGTGTCTTTATGAACCCTGAAGGAGATTATGCGGGAAGATTGATAGAAGAAGCGGGATGCAAGGGAATGTCCTCAGGAAATGTTGAGGTGAGCTCGCTGCATGCCAATTATTTTATTAACAAAGGCGGAGCTTCATGCGCTGACTATATAAAACTGATGACTTCAGTCAGGGAAAAGGTCCTGCACAGCAGCGGAATCACCCTTGAACCTGAGATTCATATGGTAGGAGAGGTGTAAAAAAAATTAAGAATTATGAATTACGAATTAAGAATTATGGAAGATGAAATGTACTTCGTTTACATAAGGTGAAATTATGAGTAAGGGATTGGTTACAAAAAAGAGAATCGGTGTTTTAATGGGAGGGCTGTCTGCTGAACGTGACATATCTATGAGAAGCGGACTGGCAATATACCAGAACCTTCAGGAAATGGGCTATGACGCAGTTCTCATTGATGTGGGAAAAGACATAGCCAGTGTCATTAAAAAGGAAAAGGTGAAAGTAGCATTCCTTGCCCTGCATGGTGGCATGGGAGAAGACGGCTCTATTCAGGGACTGCTTGAAACACTGGGACTTCCTTATACAGGGTCAGGCGTCCTTGCATCGGCTCTGGCAATGGACAAGGAGGCATCAAAGAAGATCTTTGCCTATCACGGTCTTCCCTTCGCGCCTTTTATGGTAGTCAGGAAAGGTAAGGGTGCAAAAAAGGGAAAAGCAAAGGCTGTTAACTTCGCGGTTCCGGGTGTATTTGATTTTCCTGATTTTCCCGTTCCGCCGTTTGAACTGCCCTGGGTAGTCAAACCCGTATCTGAAGGGTCCAGCATCGGAGTGTCCATAGTTAAAGAGGAAGCTGAACTTGTTCCCTGTCTGGAAAAGACCTTTGCTCTTGATGCAAGAGTGATGGTTGAGAAATTTATTAAAGGCAAGGAGCTGCATATAGGCATCATAGGCGACAGGGTTATGGGGGGGGTTGAAGTGAGACCGTCTCTGGAGTTTTACAACTACGAAGCGAAGTATACTTCAGGCCTGACTGACTATATTATTCCGCCAGAGGTAGATGAGGGTATATATAGAAAGACATGTGAACTGGCTGTACAGGCACATATGGCCCTTGGATGCTCAGGAGTAAGCAGGGTGGATTTCAGGATTGATGAAGACAATGCCCCTTACCTGCTTGAGGTAAATACTCTTCCCGGGATGACCACAACAAGTCTCATCCCCAAGATTGCACAATCAGAGGGCATGAGTTTTAAACATATTATTGAGGAGATTATACGGCATGCGCTCTAAAACAAGGAAGCCAAGGAAGAAACGCAGGGCAGCATACAGGCGCGGAGAGAAAGCTGCCATTTTATTCAAAAGGGGCACCATGGTCCTGCTGGCTGTTGTTATTGCCGCTGCTTCAGTGCTGGGGGTAAAGGCGCTTTCATACCAGTTTGGCATACATGATATTCAGATAATCGGGAATTACCATCTTGGAAAGAAAGATGTGATAAGCAGTTCAGAAATAGATATGGGTGAGCCGCTGCTGAGAATCAGCCTGAGGGAAATTGAAGATAGACTTGAGCAGAACCCCTGGATCAAAAAGGCGTTTATAAAAAAACAGCTTCCCGAAACGCTGCTCATAAAAATTGAAGAGGCCGAGCCAATGGCCCTGTTACGTTTGAAGAAGCGTTTGTATCTGATGGATGGTGATGGCGAACTTCTTGAGAAACTGAAAGGTGACGGAGTTCCCTTTCTGCCGGTAATAAAGAACATTAACCCAAAGAAAAAAGAAGATATGAAAGAGGCACTGAAACTCGTCGCCGCACTGAATGACAGGCACATTATTGCTAACAGGGATTCCATCGAGATAGGGCTCGAAACATATGGCCTGAAAATGAATATGGATGGAGAGTTAATAAAAATCGGCTATGGTAATTATTCTGCAAAATTTGACCGGTGGATGGCGCTTGAGCCCGAAATAAGGAAAAAGGGAGTGCCTATTAAATATGTTGATCTGAGATTCAAGGACTCGGTTATTGTAAAACCTTTAAATAACGTAAAGGGGAAATCTTCTTAATATGCATTTTGGATTTATTAAAGAAGTTGCGATGAAACATGAAAAACTGATAGTCGGCCTTGACGTTGGCACAACCAAGGTCAGTGCTGTAGTAGGTGAGGTGAACGCGAACGGCGGTGAAAAAGGCGATCTGCCCGGAGGCATAAAAATTCTGGGAACAGGCACATCGCCTTCCAAAGGTATCAGAAAGGGAGTGGTGACCAATATTGAGAGCTCGGCCGCATCTATCAGAGAGGCGGTAAGAGAAGCTGAACATGCTACGGGCATCCACATAAATGCTGTGCATCTCGGGATAACCGGCGGACATATGAACTGTATATCCAGCCATGGAGTCATAGCGGTTAAGGAAAAAGAAATAGGTCAGAAAGAAATTGACAGTGTTATTGATTCAGCAAAGGCAGTAGCTATCCCCTTTGACAGGGAGATACTGCATGTTATTCCGGAAGGCTATGCTGTTAATGGACAGGAGGGAATTACCGACCCCCGCGGAATGGGCGGGGTGCGTCTTGAGACCAATGTCCAGATCGTCAGCGGTGATGCAACATCCATCCACAATCTCATAAGGAGTTGTGAGAAAGCAGGGCTTGAGGTGATCGAAGCTGTGTACCAGCCTCTGGCTTCGGCCGATGCCATTCTTACGGAAGATGAAAAAGAACTGGGTGTGGCATTGATCGATATTGGTGGAGGTACAACCGAAGTATCATTTTTCCGGGAGGGCAGTTTCTGCCATTCTGCTGTTCTGGCCATAGGCGGCAACAATTTTACAAATGATATCGCTATCGGGCTGAGAATTTCTACACAGGAAGCAGAATATATAAAGAAAAAATATGGATGCACCTTATTGACCATGACAAAGGATGACGAGGAAATTGAGATAGGGTATGAGGAGGGGAGTACAACCCGCAGGATCCCAAGACGTTATCTTGTTGAGATAGTACAGCCAAGGGCAGAAGAGCTTTTCACCCTGATCAGGGAAGAACTCGTTGCAAAAGGCCTGCAAAAGAGCCTGAATTCCGGAACGGTACTGACAGGAGGAGGGGTCCTTATGGAAGGAATGGATGTAATGGCTGAAAACATTCTGGAGCTGCCTGTACGAACAGGGAGTCCGGTCTGTAACGGAGGAGATGCCGGTATTAATGGCAACCCCAGCTATGCAACGGGACTCATGCTTTATGGAGCACAAGAACTATTACCCGAGTATGGTCCTGACAGGGAAGACCATGGATTTCATGATACGATGTCAAAAATAAAAAGCTGGATGAGCGGTAAATTTAAATAATGTATATGAAGCATAATCCTGGAATATTAGTCATTCCCGCAAGCGAAGCGCGTCGGGAATCGTTGTTGCAATATGATTCCGGACAAGCCGGAATGACAATCATGGAAAAGGAATTAAAACAAAAATATTTTTAATGATAAACAAAAATTTTAAACAGATAAGGAGGTCATTATGAAAATTTTTGAGATCGAGGAAGTGCAGGACAATACAGCCAAGATAAAAATAGTGGGAGTCGGCGGCGGCGGCAGCAATGCAGTCAACGGCATGATAGCAGCTAATCTTCAGGGAGTTGAGTTTATTGCCATTAACACAGATGCACAGGCACTGGAGTCTTCGCTTGCACATCAGCGTATACAGATCGGCAATACCCTGACAAAAGGTCTGGGGGCCGGAGCTAATCCTGAAGTAGGGAAACAGGCTGCACATGAAGACAGGGACCTTATCGAGGGGGCGATCAAGGGTGCGGACATGGTCTTTATTACTGCCGGTATGGGTGGAGGCACGGGAACCGGTGCATCATCCATAGTTGCTGAGGTCGCACGGGAGCAGGGGATCCTCACTACGGCGGTCATTACCAGGCCGTTTCTTTTTGAAGGCAACAAGCGGTCCAAGAATGCAGAGCAGGGGATCAAGGAGCTGAGGAAGCATGTGGATTCCATCATCATCATCCACAATAACAGGATCCTTGATATTACCGAGAAGAATACTCCCTGGCTGCAGGCACTAAATCTCGCAAATGATGTGTTACGACAGGCAGTAAAGGGGATTTCTGATTTGATACTTGTCCCGGGACTTATTAACCAGGACTTTGCGGACATTAAAACAATTCTGCAGGACAGCGGCAAGGCCCTCATGGGAATAGGTCATGCAGAAGGCGAAGACCGGGCCATTGCTGCGGCCAAGATGGCCATAAAAAGCCCCCTGTTGGAGGAAACCTCCATTGATGGCGCGAAAGGCGTGTTAATAAACATCACTGGAGGTTCCTCCTTATCCTTCCATGAGATCCATGAGGCTGCCAGCCTGATCAAGGACTCAGCTGACAGCGATGCTGAAATCATTTTCGGCTCTGTTATTGATCCTGATCTCGATGAAAAGATTACGTTAACAGTCATCGCTACAGGGTTTGAAGAAAAACCAAAAGCCGTCATGACATCCTATGACAGGTGGAGGCCGTCACGGGACGTCAGCTCTCTCAAAGGCTCGCACAGGCTGCTGTCCAAGGCTGCAATAAGAGAGACCGATGATGTCATTTCTGGTGAAGAGTCGTACCTTGATGTTCCCACCTTTATGAGAAACTCTACATCTCAAGAAGAAGAGGTTGAGAGCAACCTGAAAAATTAAGATAATTATCAGTACAACATGACCGGGGCACTTCCAGAAGGAAGTGTCCCTTTCTTGTGAATATTCTTTTGAAAAACCCTGTAAAAACAGTGTCGTAGATCCAGTAAGGAAAGTTACGACTTCATAATTAATTCAAAGTTTCTGTTCATAATTAATCTATGAAAATAGAACTGCTGGAGAAATTCCCGGACGGTGTATTTGCAGGTTTTCTTATTGGATTTGTGATTATACATCCATTTTCAATGGTATTTGTCCGGAATGTGTTGACAAAGTATTTACTCGTGAGAAATGGGAATAAATAATTAAATGTTGTCTGAGAGCAAAAAAAGAACCTGTTTATTAAGAATGCAGATTAGCTGTTACACATTATAGCGGAGGGTACCAGGGCATGAAAATATATTTGATATGTTTATATACAGTAAGCTTTACTATTATGTCTGCTTCTATGTTATTGGGGAGTAATGCTAATGATTATTCTCCCTTAATAATTGAGAATAAAAATATGACCGAAAAAATGCGGATAAGCAGAGGCGGGCAGCTCTATGATAACTGGTGGAAAACTTCTGTCGATGCTGAAAAGCCGGCAGAGGACCATCTGCTCTGGAAAACACAAAATGAAAACAAGAGAAAAGGTTATTCAACTTACAGGTGCAAAGAATGCCACGGCTGGGACTATCGCGGCAAAGACGGAGCATACAGTAAAGGGTCACATTATACGGGATTTAAGGGAATTTATGATGCATCACAGAAAATGACCATAGATGAGCTTGTAGGGGTACTTAAAGGTGAAACAAACAAAGACCATGATTTTACGAGATACTTAAGTGAGGAGGATATTGCAGACCTTGCATTATTTCAAAAGCATGGCACTATTGATTTCATGAAGCTGGTAAATACTGACGCCTCGCTGGTTGGCGGGGACATCAGCAAAGGAAACAGCTTTTTTTCACAGAACTGTATGACTGAGTGCCATGGTCCCACAGGGATTTCGATTAATTTTGGAACTGATGAGAAACCGGAATTTATTGGGACCGTGGCTAAAAAGAACCCCTGGGAATTTATCCATAAAGTCAGGGCAGGGCAGCCCGGCACCAGAATGTCCTCTGGAATAATCAACAACTGGAGCGATGAGGAGATTATAGACCTCCTCGCGTATGCGCAGACATTACCCACTGAACAACCGGAGGCAGGATGGTTTGATAAGTTACTCTCATTTATTGGTCTGGGAAACAAAGAGCAGGGGACTCATGCACATGAAGAGCACAGAGGTTTTGGTCCAAAGTTGGAACAGTAACATCTGATGTCATACGGTCTAAGAAGGGCATTACACGACAGGAATTAAAAGTGCATTAACATGTCAATCAAATGCTTCATATTATCTGCATCCCACTCCCTGTACCCTTTTGCCATTCCGATTAACATGCCGTTTTTATTAATAAGAAATTTCATGGGATGTGAGCGCACTCCATATAGTGCACTCACTTTACCGTCAATATCCAGAAGGGCAGGAATGGTATATCCTTTTTTATCCATGAACTTCTTGACGACAGAACTTTTTTCCCGGACATCTATTGTCAGGAGTACAAAGGGTTTGCCGGTAAAATGACCATGCAGATTTTCCAGAGAAGGTAACTCCTTCTTACACCAGCTTCACCACGTGGCCCAGAAGCTGAGAAGAACAACATTTCCACGAAGCTGCCCCAGCTTTACCGGTTCCCCATCTGTGGTGTTTAGCGTAAAGTCAGGGACTTCAAAAGGTTCAGCTATTGCATACATATTCATGGATGCCATAAGCTCAGCAACTTCAATATCTTCTGATGCATATGTTGTATCCATAAGCCCTGCAAAAATTATGAAAAGCAGGATAATAAAAAAGAATATGCTCAGATAATGTTTCCTTACCACTGGTTCTAATTTCATAAATGCCTCTTTCTATTGTTTTATGCCCGAAGCCTGCCCCAGCAGTCAGTAAGCAGGGGTCTGTAGTCGGGCCTGTCTACCGGCAGGCAGGCTGCCGGAATGACAAACGAAATGTCTGAACTTATACACAGATTTTCCAGCCTGACAAAAAATGGGGTTGCTATGTTAAACAGGCTGTATACATTGTTAGATTGATATTATTTTAGAATTAAACTATGAAGGGATTATGAAAAGTCAATTTGTATCGGACTTGCTAACGCTTTGTATTTACTCATTTAACTTTCAGACAATTCAATTATTCATTGTTTCATTTTGTATCTACACGATAAATAAATGTAATTTTTCACACTCGTTAATTTGTAACAGAATAACATGCGTTCTTAACTGCATCTACTATTGAATCCCTGGATGTTTTAACTTCGTCATAAACAACATTTGCCGCTCCTGCTGTTATGTCTGATGAGGTGACGCCTTCAAGATCGTCTACTGCTTTTTTTACCCTTGCCACCACAATGCTGGCAACTCATACCGTCAACCTTTAATGATATCTCTGACATGTTACACCTCCACATTAGTCGTTTGTCATCATGACAATAGATTGTAAATTTAAAAGCGGGGTAATAAGAATTGATGAAACAAGTTATGGACCTTTATATTAATGTACAACAGATCGCGAAAGCATGGAGAATCTCGTTATTAAAATTTTTTTTATATCAGTGTATCTTCTCTGATAATTACGTACCTTCATGTGTATTTGACTGCACAATTAATGTTAGTCCATGAATATTTTTTACTGTAACGTATTCCCCCTTTTCTATTGGTTCATGTCCTTCCATGACTGTAGCACGCCATATTTCACCATTTATTTTGACGTTACCGGAAGGTGACAGACTGTCCATAGCTATCCCCTGCGATCCGCTCATGGTGTTTGGTGCGCTTTTATCATAGGCTCGCCATACAAAGGGATACAGGATTATATTTATCATCAGAAATAGTGAGGTGAATGTCCACACAGCCCACATGGGGATATTAATCCACTGCCTGATCAGGACCAGGACCAGGAGCAGAAGAACAACTTCAGCTGCCTGAAGCAGTGAATATCTCAGTATGATCTGCCTTGACCACATTTCCTGGTTCATACTACGTATCACCCTATTATCTTAAGGAGGACCGGGGTATGTATCTTCCGAAGCGAGTAATGCTTTTGATACCACCCCCGGAGAGTTGGGCAATTCATTGTTTGATTTTTGAAAAGAACGTGGATCTGGAATTTTATCTTCATCAGTTTCTTTGGCAGAAGGTTTATGCATCTTATGCATGAATTTCATATCTCCCATTAATCCTAACCCAAATCCTGCAGCAGGAGCAATATACATCCAGGGGCCTCCTAATTGCTGGCCAACATACAGTCCTCCATAAAGCCCTGCACAGCATAGCATAGTTATAACCTCCTTTAACGACAGTAATTACTCTATACAATAAAGATACCCTGAATTTATGAAGTATTGATGAGGAGAGCAGGAAAATGCACACATATTTTTCACGATATAATAATTGCCAGATGAAATATTGCCACTATTAACAACGTAGGGGCAGCCCCTGAATCTGGAATATCTCTCTGTATAAAAAGTGCAGATTCAAGGGCTGGTCCCCTATGTCATTACTTAGTGCCCGTGCTCTTTTTGTCCTGGCTCTTCTTCATGATGCTTTTTTCCCACCATTGCAACTTTTTCGACGTCTGTATGGGTATGGGTCAGGAGATGTCTATGGGAGAAGACATGAGCATATGACATCACCTGCCACACTTCTTTTTCTGTTAAATCATTTTTGTAGGCAGGCATTTTTGATTTAAAAGGTGCATGATTATCAGCAACTGTAATTTCATATCGTAATTCATGATAATTTATGGAAGTAAACAATTATTGCTTTCCCTCTGTGAGGTGCACGTTAGGCACATAGAAGGATTCTAAATTTTATTAAAGCAGCTAGTTGTGATAATGTAAAAATATCTAACTTCCAGTAAATACGATTTTGTATATATACGTATGCTCATAACAGAAAGGCAGAGGAGGTAAAGCATGGTTGTTAGTAGGAAGAAGAGTGCGAAGTCAACTCGACCTAAGAAAACCGCGAACGCTAACACAGGAGCATCAAAGAAGAAATGTGCCAGCAGGAAGATAAGCCCTGATCCCGAAGAGGCACTGAAAGGAAAGGACTTCAGAGATGCTAAGAGCAAGGCACGCCAGTATGCAAAAAACCCTAAGATGGCCTTCCAGGCTGCGGACGATGCAAGG
>CAMYJJ010000056.1 GCA_947258735.1 Thermodesulfovibrionia bacterium
GGTTGCTATTAACAGGCATGCAAAAAGAGGGTGCAAGGTATGGATAAGGATATTTCCTGATAAGCCTCTTACAAAAAAACCTGCTGAAACCAGAATGGGAAAAGGTAAGGGCGCGCCGGAATCATGGGTAGCAGTCGTAAAACCCGGAAGGATATTGTATGAAATGTCCGGTGTGGATGAAGATGTTGCCAAGGAAGCGTTCAGACTGGCTGCTCACAAACTTGCTATTGCAACCAGGTTTGTCAAGAGAGTGAGATAATATGAAAAAACCGTCAGACATGAGAAATATGACTTTTGAAGAGTTAAGACAGGAACAGCAGGACCTTAAAAAGGAACTCTTTAACCTGAACTTTCAGAAAGTGACCGGGGAGATCGAGAATCCCATGAGGATTAGACAGGTCAGGAAAGACGTCGCAAGGGTCTTAACGATCATAAACGAGAAGAACAGGAAGGGATAATGCCAAAAAAGATTTCTACAGGCCAGGTCATCAGCGATAAAATGAACAAGACCGTTGTCGTGGCTGTAACACGATTGACACAGCATCCGAAATACAAAAAGACGGTCAAGGAGATTTCAAAGTTCAAGGCCCATGATGAAAAAGATGAATGTAAAAAAGGTGATACGGTGTCCATTATAGAATCAAGACCCATAAGTAAAGATAAGCGATGGAAGGTCCTGGACATCGTGAGAAGAGGAAACGAATGATTCAGCAGGAAAGCGTTTTAGATGTAGCTGATAACTCGGGAGCCAAAAAGGTTTTATGCATTAGAGTATCCGGAGGTTTCCACAGGAGATACGCCAGAATAGGCGACAAGATAGTTGTTACCGTTAAAGAGGCGGAACCGAACAGCAATGTTAAAAAAGGGTCTGTTGTTAAAGCGGTTGTTGTGAGAACTAAAAAAGCAGTGAAAAGACCTGACGGATCATATATACGATTTGATCAGAATGCTGCTGTGCTGATAAATGCTGAAGGTGATCCGGTAGGGACACGTATATTCGGTCCGGTAGCCAGAGAGTTAAGATGGAAAGAATATATGAAAATAGTTTCACTGGCTCCGGAGGTTGTTTGACTGTGAGCATAATGGGTAAGGAGAAACAGTGGGTTTAGGAATTAAAAAAAATGATACGGTAATGTTCATCGCCGGTGATGAGAAGGGAAAATCAGGAAGAGTGTTGAGTGTTCTCACTTCAAAGGACAAGGTGCTGGTTGAAAGATTGAACATGATTAAAAGACATATGAAACCGAGCAAAAAATACTCTCAGGGCGGAATCATAGAAAAAGAAGCGCCCGTGCAGATTTCAAAGGTCATGCTCATCTGTCCCAAGTGCAGCAAGCCCACAAGGATAGGGAACACCATCCTGGAGAACGGGAAAAAAATCAGGTCCTGTAAGAAGTGCGGGGAGGTTGTAGAATAAATGGCCAGATTGAAAGAAAAATACAGAAACGACATAGTCCAGGACCTGATGAAGGAATTTTCGTATAAAAGCATCATGCAGGTCCCGAGGATTAAGAGCATTGTACTTAATGTGGGCATGGGTGAAGCAACCCAGGACATTAAACCGCTTGAATCTGCAGCAAAAGAACTGGCAACCATATCAGGACAGAATGCGGTGATAACAAGAGCAAAGAAATCAATAGCCGGATTCAAGCTTCGTGAAAACACGCCTGTCGGGTGTAAGGTGACGTTAAGGGGAGACAGGATGTACGATTTTCTCGACAAGCTGATCTGTCTGGCGCTGCCCAGGATCAGGGACTTCAGGGGAATATCGCCAAAGTCCTTTGACGGCAGAGGTAATTTTGCTTATGGAATCAAGGAGCAGATAATCTTTCCTGAGATAAATTATGATAAGATCGCCAGCATGCACGGCATGGACATTATTATTGTGACGACGGCAAACACAAATGAAGAAGGCAAGGCGCTTCTCAAACATTTTGGCATGCCTTTTAAAAATTAGCAGTTCACTGAAGGATTAATTAATGGCAAAAAAGAGTTTAATAGCAAAGCAGAAAAGGCCGCAGAAGTTCAAGGTGCGCGAATACAGCAGGTGCAGCCTGTGCGGCAGACCGAAAGGTTATCTGAGAAAATTTGGAATGTGCAGGATATGCTTCCGGACGCTGGCCCTGAAAGGACAGATACCGGGGGTCACCAAATCCAGCTGGTAGAGGTAATTACATTATGATGACAGACCCGATTGCAGACATGCTTACGAGAATAAGAAATGCCAATATGGCTACGCTTGAGAAAGTTGATGTGCCTGCTTCAAAACTCAAGATCGAGCTTACAAAAATACTTAAGGACAAGGGATTTATCAAGAGCTTTAAGGTAATAAGAGACAGGAAACAGGGGGTCATCAGGATATCGATGAAATATCTGGAAGGGTATGAAAAGGTCATAACCGGTATGAAGAGAATAAGCACGCCCGGCAGAAGGGTGTATGTGGATAAAACAGAAATTCCCCAGGTAATGGGAGGGTATGGGATTGCTGTCCTGTCAACGTCCAGAGGAATGTTAACTGACGAAGCCTGCCGCCGTGAAGGAGTTGGCGGAGAGGTTTTGTGTAATGTGTGGTAAGAATAATTACGAATTACAAATTACAAATTTAAAATTATGGTAGAAAAAGAATTTATAAAATGAATTCCCTTATTTTAAATCAGGAGATACGATGTCAAGAGTAGGAAAAAATCCTATAGATATACCGGGCGGCGTAGATGTAAAGCTGCAGGGTAATAATGTAGCTGTTAAAGGTCCCAAGGGTGAGCTGAAATGGACTCATCCCCGTGAGATGAAGGTAGTGGTTGCGGACAAGAGTATCACCGTTGAAAGACCGAATGATTCCAAACTGTCAAGGGCCCTTCATGGAACAGTGAGAAGTATCATCGCCAACATGGTGACAGGAACGCATACAGGATATGAAAGGGTACTCGAGATAAGTGGTGTTGGTTACAGGGCGCAGGTACAGGGTCAGAAAATAACTTTTACTCTCGGCCATTCACATCCGATCGAATTCAGTCTGCCCCAGGGTATTACTGCCGAGGTTGATAAAAAACAGACTAATCTCAAACTGACCGGTATAGACAAACAGCTCATCGGCCAGGTTGCTGCAAATATAAGGTCACTGAGGCCGCCGAATATTTATAAGGGCAAGGGTGTCAGATATGCGGGTGAAATGATCAAGCTTAAAGTAGGAAAGTCAGGAAAATAGAGGACTGCTTTTTAAATATAATTATTGAGGTGAGGATGTGAGTTTTAAAAAGGAAAAATCCAGAAAGACAAGACACTTCAGAGTCAGGAAGAAAGTCGTTGGTACGACAGAGCGGCCAAGGCTCAATGTCCATAGAAGCGCCAAGAATATATATGTACAGATAGTTGACGATTTTACAGGTAAAACCATTTCTGCGGCATCCAGCCTTGATAAGGACCTGAAGGGACAACTCAGTACGGGCGGCAATATAGAGGCTGCCAAATCAGTCGGGTCCCTCATTGCCAGAAGGGCTGCAGATAAAGGATTAAAGCAGGTCGTCTTCGACAGAGGCGGCTATATATATCACGGAAGAGTCAAGGCACTTGCTGATGCAGCAAGAGAAGGCGGACTGGAATTTTAAATTAAATATTAAAAATAAAAGATAAAAGATTTGGAATATGGATTGAAAATTCTCCTTAATGTTAATTTTTTATCTTTAACTTTTTATTTTTTACAGGAGGAACAGTGGGTATCATAGACCCTGATAGTCTCAGTGTTTTAAAAGACAAGGTTATTTTTATAAATAGAGTTGCCAAGGTCGTTAAAGGTGGTAGGCGTTTTTCATTCAGCGCACTGGTCGTAGTTGGTGACGAAGGCGGCCATGTCGGGTTCGGCAAAGGAAAAGCAAAGGAAGTTCCCGAGGCTATCAGAAAGGCTGTAGAACAGGCCAAGAGGTCACTTGTTAAAGTGAATGTCATAGACGGCACCATACCGCACAGGATAGATGGCATATTTGGAGCGGGTAAAATCGTCATGCTGCCGGCCAGGGCAGGTACCGGTCTGATTGCCGGCGGTCCAGTGAGGGCCATTATGGAAGTGGTTGGTATACGTAACATAGTTGCCAAGTCCCTGGGAAGCCGGAACCCGTTTAATACGGTGAGGGCAACACTGGACGGACTTATGAAACTGAAAGACACCAGGACATCAATCGGCGGAACAGTAAAGAATGAAGAGGTGCCGCAGGACACAGCCAATGAAAACGCTTAAAATTACGTTAAAGAGAAGCATAATCGGCAAGCCCGAGAAACAGAGAAGAATAATCAAGTCCCTCGGACTGAGGAGAATCAACCAGATGGTTGAGCATAAAGATACTCCAAATATCAGAGGCATGATTCATAAGACTTCACATATGCTCGACGTTACGGAGGGATAGATGAATTTAACTGATCTTGCACCGGCCCCGGGAAGCAGAAAAAAGAGGAAACGTGTAGGAAGAGGACCCGGGTCAGGTCATGGGAAGACATCATGCAGGGGCCATAAAGGACAGAACTCCAGAAGTGGTGGCGGGGTAAAGCCGGGATTTGAAGGCGGACAGATGCCTTTGCAGCGCCGGATTCCCAAAAGAGGGTTTACCAATATATTTCAGAAGACCTTTTCGATCGTAAATGTAGGTTCTCTGGAAAAGCTGGAAGCAACTGACATTACACCTGAACTCCTTATCAAGGAGGGCCTGGTCAGGAAAATTCAGGATGGCGTGAAGATTCTTGGCAATGGAGAGCTTACAAAGGCTGTCACGGTAAAGGCACATGCATTCAGCGCATCAGCAAAAGAAAAGATTGAAAAAGCAAAGGGAACTGCTGAAGTCATTTAATATATCTAAGCTAAGTATCTGAAATTATTGAAAAAATATATAAATAACCACTCCTTTTTTAACGTTGTCATTTTAGGCGTTCATTTTTAATCGTGAGCATTGTCAATAGTTTTCAAAATGTATTCAAGGTAGCAGAGCTAAAAAGCAGAATTCTCTTTACCCTTGCCCTTCTGGCTGTCTACAGAATAGGCGCCCATATTCCCACCCCAGGTATTAACGGTGAAGAATTAAGCAAGTTTTTGCTCGACAGGGGCGGTGCGCTCATGGGATTTTTTGATATGTTTTCCGGTGGCGCGCTGTCAAGGGCCACTATCTTTGCTCTTGGAATCATGCCGTATATCAGCGCATCCATTATCCTCCAGCTCCTCACGGTTGTTATCCCTGTGCTTGGAAGGCTTGCCAAGGAAGGAGAATCAGGGAGGAAGAAGATCACCCAGTATACAAGGTATGGAACAGTAATGATTGCAATTGTACAGTCAATAGGCATATCTGTCGGTATCGAGAGCATGAGCGAAGGGGCATTTGTTCAGAACCCGGGATGGGGCTTCAGATTAATGACTATGGTCACCATGACCTCTGGTACGGCATTTCTGATGTGGCTTGGAGAGCAGATTACAGAGCGCGGTATAGGAAACGGGATTTCCCTTATCATTTTTGCCGGTATCGTTGCGAATTTTCCAAATGCAGTAATAAGCTCAATATCCCTGATCAGGGCCGGAGAACTGCATATTATATTGATGCTTATCCTTATCGTGATGATGATAGGTGTCATCGGCGTAATTGTATTTATGGAAAGAGGCCAGAGGAAGATCCCTGTTCAGTATGCCAAACGGGTAGTGGGCAGAAAGGTGTACGGCGGTCAGAGCACGCACCTTCCGCTCAAGGTCAATACAGCCGGGGTTATCCCGCCGATCTTTGCTTCATCGATCATCATGTTTCCGGCAACAATAGCGGGTTTTATAGCCATTCCCTGGGTGCAGGCACTCTCAAGGAATCTTGCTCCGGGAACGGTCTTTTATACGATGCTGTATATCGGCATGATCTTCTTTTTCTGTTATTTCTATACGTCCATTACATTTAATCCCGTTGATATAGCAGATAATCTGAAAAAGTACGGCGGATTTGTACCGGGCGTTCGGCCGGGACAGAAAACAGCTGATTATATTTATCGTGTCCTGGCAAGGATTACCTTTGGAGGCGCAGCGTATCTCTCTGCTGTCTGTATCCTGCCGGACATTTTACGGGGTTATTTTAACGTGCCTTTTTACTTTGGAGGGACATCAATTCTGATCGTTGTCGGAGTTGCGCTGGACACTGTTTCACAGATGGAGTCTCATCTGGTTACCCGTTCATATGATGGGTTCCTCAAGAAAGGCAAAGTCCGGGGCAGAAGGGGCTGAATAGTGCCTTGCTTGATGCTGCAAAGCTTACCGTTTGTACAACCATATCAACCTGACGTTATATTTGGAATTATTCATTGACTGTTCTTAAGTCACAGGATGAAATAAAAAGGATGTCTGACTCGTGCGTGATTGTTGCAGAAGTGCTGGAAGGAGTCAGAAGAAATGTGGCGCCCGGTGTCACTACAAAGGAACTGGACGACTACGTAGAGGCATGTATCCTGTCAAAGTCGGCAAAACCTGCTTTCAAGGGGTACCGGGGATATCCATCCAGTGTCTGTACCTCCATCAATGAGGAGGTCGTGCATGGAATTCCTTCGTCAAGAAAACTGAAAGATGGAGATATCATAAGTCTTGACATTGGCGTGTATTTCAATGGCTTTTATGGAGATGCCGCTGTTACGCTGCCTATTGGCAATATCAGCCCCGAAGCAAAAAAGCTCATCGCCGTCACTGAACAGTCTCTGCAGGCCGGAATAGAAAAGGCAGTTGCTGGAAACAGGCTGTATGACATTTCTTCAGCAGTGCAGCAATGTGCCGAATCTGAAGGCTTTTCAGTGGTAAGGAACTTCGTCGGGCATGGGATTGGCAGGAAACTTCATGAGGAGCCCCAGGTGCCGAATTTCGGAAAAACAGGTGAGGGGCCCAAACTAGTTGAGGGCATGACATTGGCTATTGAACCCATGGTAAATGCAGGAGGATGGGAAGTGTCGGTGCTTGATGATGGATGGACAGCCGTGACCGGTGACGGGAGTCTTTCTGCCCATTTTGAGCATACAGTAGCAATTACAAATAATGGTTATAACATCTTGACTAAATTATAACTAATCATTATAATTATTAGTTCTGTAATGTCTAAAGAAGAAGCCATAGAGGTACAGGGAACAATCCTTGAGAATTTGCCCAATGCCATGTTTAAAGTTGAACTGGAAAACGGACAGACCATACTTGCATATGTGTCGGGCAAAATGAGGATGCATTTTATTAAAATATTGCCTGGAGACAAGGTGACCGTTGCACTGTCGCCGTATGACCTCTCAAAAGGCAGAATAACATACAGATTCAAGTAAGAATCAGCGGTCCCTGTCGGAAATAAATATTTCAGTACGGGGCATGTATCAGGCTTGTATTTCATCTTGAAATGAGGTAAATATGAAAGTACGTTCTTCAGTAAAACCGATATGTGCAAAATGTAAAGTCATTAAGCGGGCAGGTGTTGTAAGGGTTATATGCACGAATCCCAAGCATAAACAGAGGCAGGGATGAGAAACAAGTTAAAAGTCAGAAGTATAAAGTTAAAAGTGAAAAGAAAAACTGCTGTTAACTTCTCACTTATGACTTCTAACTTCCAACTTTTTTAAAAGGAGATAAAGTGAGAATTTCAGGAGTTGACTTACCGAGAAATGAAAGGGTTGAAATAAGTCTGACAAGGATTTTCGGGATTGGCAGAACGGTCTCGAAGAGAATTCTGGAGCAGACCGGCATCGACCTGAACAAGAAGACAAAAGACCTCACTGATGAAGACGGTGTTAAGCTCAGAACTGTCATTGATAATGAACTGAAAGTGGAAGGTGACCTCAGACGTGAAGTCTCGATGAATATCAAGAGGCTTCAGGACATAGGAAGTTACCGGGGACTGAGACACAGGGCCAAACTGCCTGTCCGGGGTCAGAGAACAAAGACGAACTGCCGAACGCGTAAAGGCCCGAAAAAGGCCATTGGCGGGATGAAGAAGAAAGGATAGTAATGGCGCAGAAGAAAAGAAAAGGCGGGAAGAAAGAGAAAAAGGTAGTCCATTCAGGAGCGGCCTATATTCAGGCAACTTTTAACAATACCATAATAACGATCACTGACCAGGGCGGCAATGCAGTTGCATGGGCGTCTGCAGGCGGACAGGGATTTAAGGGGTCCAGAAAAAGCACCCCGTATGCTGCGCAGATTGCAGCTGATGCTGCTGCTAAAAAAGCGATGGGTTTTGGTATGCGCCAGATTAATGTATTTGTAAAAGGTCCGGGCGCCGGAAGAGAATCAGCGATACGGGCGCTTCAGGCTGCCGGCCTTGAGGTAAGCTTTATCAAGGACGTGACCCCGGTCCCTCATAATGGTACGAAACCACCGAAAAGGAGAAGAGTGTAGTGGCCAGATATAGAGACGCACTTTGCAGATTATGCAGAAGAGAGGGTGATAAACTGTTTTTAAAGGGTGACAGATGCTATACGGATAAATGCGGCGTAGAGAGAAGGAAATATTCTCCCGGCCAGCACGGACAGAGAAGGAAAAAACTGTCTGATTATGCCCTGCAGCTCAGGGAAAAACAGAAAGCAAAAGAGACATATGGCGTACTGGAAAAACAGTTCAAGAAATATTTTTATATGGCAGACAAGAAGAAGGGCGTTACAGGCAGCAATCTTCTTCAGCTTCTTGAGAGCAGGCTTGATAATGTAGTGTACCGGCTGGGAATAGCCTCTAACCGGAGGCAGGCAAGACAGCTTGTTCTGCATGGTCATATTACGCTCAATGACAGACGGGTAAACATACCGTCCTGCCTTGTTCGTGCCGGTGACTCGATAAGTGTTAAGGAAGCCAGCAGGAAGAACGTTATCATCGAGGACAATATAGCCAAAATCGAACACAGGGGCATGCCGTCATGGGTAGAGATGGATGTGAACACGCTCTCTGGCAAGGTGCTGAATCTGCCGGTCAGGGAAGACATTGAACTGCCTGTACAGGAACAGTTAATCGTAGAGTTATATTCTAAATAAATAATAAATTGATTACACTGATTTGAAAGATGATTACACCGATTAAGAGCAGGATATATATTTAATCTGTGCAATCATATTACATCTGTGCAATCAGTATAATGATTAATTATACAAGGAGGCTTAATGGATCTTAAAGAGAAAGGCTTTCAATTACCGGAAAATATTAGTTTTGATTCGGAGAGCCTTACAAATACATATGGCAAGCTTTACGCAGAGGCCTTTGAGACAGGGTTTGGAACTACTATTGGTAATGCATTGAGAAGAGTGCTGCTCTCCTCTATCGAGGGAGCTGCAGTAACGTCCATGAAAGTAGAAGGGGTTCTCCATGAATTTTCCAACCGTTCAGGGGTAAAGGAAGATTTTGTTGATGTTGTCCTTAATGTGAAGCAGTTACGGTTTAAATTGCATTCAGACACTCCCCAGGTGGCCACAATCAATGTTACGGGACCTGCAGATGTTACAGGCAAGGACATTGTTGGTGACCAGATTGAGGTACTCTCTCCTGATCAGCATATTCTGACTCTGGGAAAGAAATCCAAATTTTCGATGGAACTTACTATCGAAAAAGGAAAAGGATATGTTACGGCAGATGATAACAAGAATGAGGACCAGCCCATTGATACGATCGCTGTAGACTCGATTTTTACACCGATTAAAAAAGTTAATTATTGGGTTGAAAAGGCCAGGGTGGGTCGTTCGACTGATTATGATAAGCTTGTTATGGAAATCTGGACGGACGGCAGCATTAGCCCTCAGACTGCAGTATCACAGGCAGCAGGGATATTGAATGAGCATCTCTCGCTTTTTTCCGTCAATGGCGGCGAACCAGCTGCTGAGGCAGAACCGGTAATAACCCCGGAGGAAAATGAAGAAGAAGTGCCAATAAGAGAGTCGATGATGAGCGATGATTTTTATGAAGAAGAGCCCATGGAAGTCAATGCGGCGCTGCTGAAACATGTTGAAGAGCTGGAACTCTCGGTGCGATCATATAACTGCCTTAAGAATGCAAATATTCTAACACTTGCCGACCTCGTTCAAAAGACCGAGCAGGAGATGCTCAGGACCAAAAACTTCGGGCGGAAATCATTAAACGAGATTAAAGAGATCATTCAGGCGATGGGTCTTAATTTTAATATGAGAGTAGACGTTGATGAGCTGCAGAAAATGGCATCAGCAAAGAGGACAGAAAATGCGACATAGGTTAGCAGGAAGAGCATTCGGCAGAACTGCCAACCAGAGAAAGGCCCTGTTCAGAGGGCTTATAACATCACTGTTTGATCACCTGAAGATAGAGACCACCGCTGCAAAGGCCAAGGAGACAAAGCGAATGGCAGAGAAGATAATTACCCTTGGAAAGAAGGGTGATATCCATGCCAGGAGACTGGCCCTTTCCCGGCTCCCCAACAAGAAGGTCGTCACAAAGCTATTTACCGAGATAGCGCCGAAGATCGAGAGAAGCAGCGGTTATCTGAGGATTGTCAAATCAAGATTCCGCCCAGGCGACAACTCTGATATGGCAATACTGGAATTTGTCGATTATGACATGCTGAAAGGGGACGGGGGAGAGAAGAAGGAAGACAAGAAAGAGGGAAAGAAGAAAGCGAAGACGGCTGAGAAGCCTGATACAGATGAAAAGAAGGAAAAGAAGGCCAAGGCTGCTGACAAGGAAGATGTGAAAGAAGCAAAAGCGGAAAAGGCTGAGGAAGTAAAGGAAGAAGCGAAAGAAGAGAAATAGATTTAATTTTATATATTATGAAAGGCATTCCAAAGTTTGGAATGCTTTTTTTTGTTGGTAATGATAATTCGATATCCGTTTTCAATAATCAAGGACTTCTTAGTGGAATACGTAGCGCAGATTAAATCATAAAATAATATTACAGGTTTGAAAACTGTTACCTATGAAATTGCAGACTTTATCTAATTATCAATGATTCTCAATCGCTCTCATCTTTAAAGATATATCCGTATTATTAATGAAGTAGAGAAAGTCTAGATTCTGCGCATAATTCGCTAATATCATTAATATCCAAAATTCTCAGAAGTCAAGATAATATACTTATACTTCAAAATGGAATTTGATATGATCGTATAGATTTCAACAAATCATCATATGTATAATATTCTAATAATCTTACCTCTTGGATGGTTCATATGAAAGATGACGAAAAGACAAAGGACCAACTCATAAGTGAACTAACAGAAATGCACAATCGCATTAATGAATTTGAATCATCAGAAGGTGAGCAAAGGCAGGGAGAGAATTTAGGCTCAGAGGCTGAATGGAACTTCAAGCATCTCGCTGAGCAATTGAGTGAGTTGGTTTATCGTGCTGATCTGAGTACATTAGCAACAACATACGTTAACAGTTCCGTCGATAAAATCTACGGCTATACCGCGGAGGAGTGGCTTAGCGCCCCGGAATTATGGGAAAAAACAATCTTGCCTGAGGATAAGGAAATGGTTTTAAGAAAAATTTCAGAAGCTCATGAAAAGTTAACAGCTATTTCTTTGGAATATCGCATTAAAAGAAAAGACGGAGAAATACGTTGGGTGCAAGATAATATCAGTTGGGAGAAGGACCATATGGGCAATGATATTTCTATGCTTGGGGTAATGTATGACATCACCAAGCGGAAGAGGGATGAGGAAGCGCTACGTGAGAGGGATAAGCGGCTTACCTCTATTTATGAGCATGTGAACGAAATTATCTTTTACTTGGATGTCGAAGCAAAAGATGCGTATCGTTTTCAATCCGTTAACCCTGCGTTCTTGATAGCAACCGGATTAAATGCCAGTCAGGTTGTTGGTAAATTGATACAAGAAGTTATACCTGAGCCATCTTTGTCATTAGTTATGTCTAACTATCGTAAAGCTATTCAAAATAGGGAGCCGGTTCGATGGGAAGAAGTAACTACATTTCCTTCCGGGACCAAGGTTGGGGATGTTTCAGTATCCCCACTATTTGATGATAAAGGGATATGCACCAATCTAATTGGCACTGTTTACGACATCACCGAGCGCAGACAGGCGGAAGAGGAGCAAGAAAGGCTTAATGTAGAACTCATTGACAAGAACAAAGAATTAGAGCAATTATTATATGTGACATCTCACGATTTGCGATCTCCACTCATTAATATAGATGGTTACAGCAAGGAACTTGATTATTCTCTCAAGGAGTGTATGTCTTTTCTTGAAAATGAGACTGATATCTCAAAAATCAAAGATAGAATAGGCTCACTTGCAAAAGAAGATATACCTGAGTCACTTCATTATATTAAGACAAGTGTTGATAAAATGGAATCACTTATAAAAGGAATATTAAAGCTATCTCGAATAGGAACCAGTGAAGGAAATATTGAAGAAATAGATATAAATGAGATGATAAGAGACATAGTTGATACTCATCAGTTCAGATTAGACCAGTCAGGAATAAAGACTGAAATATCAGAACTGCCAAATTGTAAGGGAGACAGTGTACAAGTAAATCAAGTTTTCTCTAACTTAATTGATAATGCCATTAAATACTCAGATTCAGAGCGAACCAGTTTTATATATATTTCAGGTCATCAAGATAAAAACCTTTCAATATATTGCGTAGAAGACAATGGGATAGGGATTGCATCTGAGTATAAGGAAAAAATATTTGAGATTTTTCATCAGTTGGAACCACAGAAAGTTATGGGTGAAGGCATGGGGTTGACCGTTGCAAATAGAATAATAGAGAAGCACAATGGGAAGATATGGGTTGAATCAGAGTTGGGCAAGGGTAGCAAGTTTTTTGTTTCATTGCCTTCATGACATTTTTAACGGCAATCAACAATCTTCACATCCTATCAGATCAAAGATATAGTTGAATATCTTCACATCCTTTACCTCTGCTGATGCTTGACTTAATGTAATAGTCAGTGACCAGATAACCTCTCCAATTTTGAAGACTTGTCGGTAAAAGAGAGCATTTTCTAGATTGCTTTGATCCGTTGATTTCAAATAGTTGTATTTCTTAATCCTGTAATCAACAGTATCTATTGAAATGTGATGTTGTAGGTTTTAAGCCTCTT
>CAMYJJ010000057.1 GCA_947258735.1 Thermodesulfovibrionia bacterium
CCACCATGAATGACGTACCGGCACAGATAGCGCCGGCAGGTGAAAATAGTATTTCCGTTGAATTTAAAGAGCCGCAATGGGCACCGGCCCCGGGGCAGAGCGCGGTGTTCTATGATAATGATATTGTGCTTGGAGGGGGGATAATTAATTGATGACAGGTAGTTACGTTAAATCACCATAAGATCTACAGATAACAATATATCTGTCTGACCTGTTAAATGTAAATTATCCGCATATTTATTCCATAAAGCAGATTATTTTAAACTTTTTGCAATTTTCTGTTTTATTTTTTTAACTTTCCGTGTATACTCTATGGTGAAATGCCCAAGTACAGGATCGGATGTAGCGGATTTTTATACGAATCATGGAAAGGCGCCTTTTATCCTGAGGACCTTCCTCACAAGAAATGGCTCTCCTTTTACCAGGAAAAGTTCAACTCGGTTGAGCTGAATGTCACCTTTTATCGACTGCTGAAAAAGGAGGCATTTGAAAGATGGTATAAAGAGACCCCTCCGGATTTCACGTTCTGCCTTAAAGGCAGCCGTTTTATATCCCACGTTAAAAAACTCAAGGATGTTGAACTGCCGCTGTCTACCTTTTTTAATGTCACCGCACCCCTGATGGAAAAGCTGGATGTTATTTTGTGGCAGCTGCCTCCGAATTTAAAATTAAACATGAAGAACCTTGAAGACTTCATTGCAAACCTGAAGCAGTACCCGGTCCGTCATGTCTTTGAATTCAGACATAAAAGCTGGCTTTCAAAAAGGGTCTGTAAGCTCCTGTCTTCAGCCAACATAGCAATATGTATGGCAGACTGGCCTGATTTTATTAATGACCTGCCGGTGACCGCTGACTTTGTATATTTGAGAAGACATGGAGAAGGCGGTACGTATTCAACTAACTACACCCCTGAGCAATTGAAGCATGATGCAAAAAGAATTAAGGAGTATCTGAAACAGGGGAAGGACGTATACTATTTCTTTAATAATGATGCGTTTGCGTATGCTCCGAAAAACGCGATTGAGTTAAGGACCATACTTGAAAGCTCCCTTCCCAAGGCATTGAAGGAAAAACTTGAAAAGCCTGGAAAACCCAAAGCGACAAAGAAAAAGGCTGCTAAAAAGACGGTAATGAAAAAAACAAAAAAGACGGTCAAAAAGACCGCTAAGAAGGCTGCCAAAAAGATCGCAAAAAAGGCCACTAAGAAAAAGGCAAAAAAGACGGTAAAAAAAGCTGTAAAAAAGACCACTAAAAAAGTCACAAAGAAAATTAAAAAGACTGCAAAAAAAGTCGCCAAAAAAACTGCCTCCAAAGTTAAAAAGAAAACAGTAAAGAAAAAGAAGTAACCCCGATTATTACTATTCCAACGGCAGGTAATTCCATTCCTTATAAATGAAACGTCATATGTTGTTACGTATACGAAAAAATGGAGTATGATGTGTTATGAGTTCTTATTGATAACTAATAACAATTAACTAATAACAAATAACTAATAACAGGGTCTATTTAAACTGAAGCCGCATGAATAACAGAAATATAGACAAGGCCATTACCATCCTCAGAAAGCAGGTACAGATGCTGGATGTCCCCTGGCTGGAAGTTATGGCCCTTGACCCTGATCAGGGAAGAGATCCGTTTAAGATACTCATATCCTGTATCCTCAGCCTGAGGACACAGGACAGGACCACAGGGGAAGCTTCTGAGAGGCTTTTCACCGTAGCTCCGGATGCCAGGACACTTGCCGGGCTTCCGGTGGAAAAAATAAAAAAGCTGATTTATCCTGTAGGGTTTTACAAAGTAAAGGCTGAGCGAATTAAAAATATTGCCGGTACAATCGTAAAACAGCATAACTCAAAAGTGCCTGATGAGATTGATGAACTGCTCACGTTTAAAGGGGTGGGCAGAAAGACAGCGAATCTTGTAGTTACTCTCGGGTATAAAAAACCGGGTATCTGTGTTGATACGCATGTTCATAGAATAACCAACAGATGGGGGTATGTAATAACCGGAACACCCGATAAAACAGAATATGCGCTCAGGGAAAAGCTTCCTCAAAAGTACTGGCTCGAAATAAACGGGCTGCTCGTTGCATTTGGTCAGGGCATATGCAAACCTGTTTCACCGTTATGCAGTCAATGTTCTATTGAAACGTACTGCGACAGGGTTGGAGTTAAGACGTTTCGATAGCTGATGCATAATATGCAAGTTGAAATCTTATAGCGTATTTGTTAATGTTAGCCAGAGAGGAGGTCATGTGTGAAAGGGTTACGTCAGGCTTTACAGATAAGGTTTTTGTTAGATAAAAAAACTGTTCCTGTTTTTATTCTCACTTTTGTATGTACTGCATTTCTCTTCACCTCCTGCGCCACAACCACCTCCGGGGAAAGAATGAACAGGGCAAAATCACATTCCACGCTTGGCTCTTCTTACCTTGAAAACGGGCAGTATACTGAAGCATATAGCGAGTTTCAGAAAGCTGTAAAGCTCAATCCCCGCAATAAAGAAACGCTTAACTATCTTGGATATCTCAACACGCGGTTTAAAAAGTATGATGAGGCGGTCTTGTATTATAAAAAGGCGATTTCAATTGATCCTTATTATTCTGAGGCGGTGAACAACCTCGGGGTAACGTATGCAGAAATGGAAAAATGGGATGCCGCACTGAAAACCTTTGATGAAGCCTTATCAAACCACATGTATGAAACTCCTGAGATGGCTTTGGCAAACAAGGGCTATGTGCTGTATATGAAAGGGGACTATCAGGATGCAGAACATGCTGTAAAAGAAGCATTAATTATAAACAGGCTGTTTCCCCTTGCCTCCTATGTGTTAGGCCTAGTGTATACCAAGCTTGGAAATGATACTGCTGCAATTGAAGAATTTAAAAATGCCATTGGTCTGGCACCTGACTATGTAGAGGCCCATATGGACCTTGCTAAAACCTATTTACGGTCCGGAAACAAGGCAAAGGCCCTTAAACACTTTGAAGCAGTTCTGGAGCATGATAATAATTCATTACGGCTGAGAGAGGCATCAGAGCATATAAGCCGATTAAAGTATTAAGTATAAGGACATCCGTTATGTTTTATACAGGAGGGCCATCTTGATATCTCAGGTTCATGCCGAAGAAAACCGTTTCAGATATAAATAATGCCGATGGGCATAACGGCATCAATAAGTGGTAGATCATTATCCATATATGGACACTCCGGGCAAGATTCTTAAGACAGAAAGAGAGCATCAGGGGAAATCCCTGAAAGACATATCGGTCAACCTCAAACTGAGCATGGAATATTTGACTGCCATTGAGGAGGACGATTATACCCAGCTTCCTGCCGAAGTTTTTACAAAGGCGTATCTGCGTCTGTATGCAGAGGAGCTTGGACTTGATGGAGATTATATCCTGGGCCTTTTTCATGGCACCGGGAAAGATGAAATTAACGAAAACAAACCAGCATCTGATCAGAAATCCGGACGTTCATCAGCCAGGCTAATCAAATCAGCCTTCAGCGCAGTGACTGCTTCAGGGGTGAAGGTAAAGCATTCCCTGCGCACTGTTCCCGCTGCTTTTGGGAAGCTGAAAGATGGCATGAAGACTCTTCCCGGTATCATTACAAAACTCAAGCCCTCCGGCAGCATGAATATGGGGTTTATAAAGAGGGCCATTCCATTCATGCCTGGCCGCACGTTTCTTTTGGCCGGTATCGCAGTTATTTCTGCTGTTTTCGGTGCCATGATAATACGTGGTTTATATAATCCTGTTACGGTCAGTTCTCTTGTACCTGATAAACAGATTGAAACCGGCAACACTTCCATAGGTGAGAAGGCAAAGGGTAAGGCTGTTGATAAAACAGGTATTCGTTCTACAAGAAAAAAAAGACGTGTCAAGGACAAGGTAGTAGCGGGAAAGCTGGTGCTGGAGATAATTGCTGATGAACTGACCTGGACGTCTGTACGTATTGATGACGGCCAGTTCAGAGAGACACTTATGAGGGCCGGTGAAGCAGTGACTGTCAGGGCAAAAGAGAAATTCCATCTCAAGATAGGTAATGCGGGCGGCACAAGGCTGGTTCTCAATGGCAGAGACATGGGAAAACTCGGTCCGCACGGTAAAGTAGTAAATATTACCTTGCCATAACTGCTGGAAACATCTATTGAGTAATGAGCGTACTTCCGGATACGGACGTTTCATATAAAAGATAATAGAATGATATTCTGAAGGACCATAATGGGGAAGGTGATGCTGATCATTGGATTTAAAACTGCCTGAAACCATATCTGATGCAGACACGGGATTGCATAATATTTTTTTTATGTCAACCTCAAATAGATATTGACAAAGGCCCACCGGTGCTGGTATCTTTTGATCAACAATGTTTTTTAAACATAATAATTTCTCATATTGAGAGGAGAAAGTGTATGACAAAAGCAGACCTGATTGATGCAGTTGCCGCAGGAGCAGATATATCAAAAGTTGCTGCGGGCAAGGCAATTAATACCTTTACAGGTTCAATTGCAAAATCACTTAAAAAGGGAAAGAAAGTGACCCTTGTCGGATTTGGAACGTTTTCAGTTTCAAAGAGAAAGGCAAGAAAAGGACGTAACCCCCAGACTGGTGAAACAATAAAAATCGCTGCTGCAAAACTTCCAAAGTTTTCTGCCGGAAAAGCATTAAAAACTGCAATCAAGTAAATTCCTTATATTGAGGGGTTCCGGTGTAAGGGGCCCCTTTATATTTCCCTCAATCAGTAACATTTCAAAACAGCAGCATAATTATATGCAAGTGACGAGTGACGAACGACGAACGACGAATAACGAATAACGAATAATGAATGACGAACGAAGAGTGACGAACGACGATCGATGAACAGCAGACACGCGTTATGAAGCACTCATTACGGAAATGAAAGCTGCAGTCTCTGTATGGAGGTTGCTTCACCGGTCTTTGCATTGATGTCAAGGACCACGCAGGAAAGAACGGATTCGCCTCCTGCTGTTTCAAACCGGCAGGGGATACCGGTAAGAAACTTTCGGAGTATCTGTTCCTTTTTTACTCCTATAACTGAATCCACCGGTCCTGTCATGCCCACATCTGAAATAAATGCTGTTCCCTTTGGGAGGATTTTATCGTCCGCGGTCTGGACATGAGTATGGGTACCGATTATTGCGCTTACCCTGCCATCAAGAAACCAGCCGATTGCTGACTTTTCTGATGTGGCCTCTGCATGAAAATCTACAATGATGATATTTGTCTGTTTCTTCAAGAAAGGGATTTCTTTCTCCGCTGTTTGAAAGGGGCAGTCAAGCTGGTTCATAAATACCCTGCCCGATATATTCAGGACGGCTATTTTCTCACCTGCAGACGTATTCATGACAATGCTGCCTGCACCCGGGACCTCGGCTGGATAATTGGCCGGTCTCAGCAGACGGTTCTCTTTTGGAATATAATTAACGGCTTCTTTTTTGTCCCAGATGTGGTTGCCTGACGTGAGCACATCAATGCCCAGTGATAAGAGCTCTTCCCCTATGGATTTTGTTATACCAAATCCGCCTGCTGCATTCTCAGCGTTTGCTATGACAAAATCTGCCTTTAATTTGCTGACTAAATCCGGGACACCTTTCCTGACCGCATTCCGGCCCGGTTTCCCGACGATGTCACCTATGAATAATATTTTCATTTATGTAAGGAAGTAGTCAGAAGGCAGAAGGTAGTAGAAAGGGGAATAGATAAGCTGAAAAAAATTCCCTGACTACTGACTACCTGCTACTGACTACTGATTGAAGATTCCTTATTTCGCATATTCAACATACCGTGACTCCCGTATTACTGTTACTTTGATCTGGCCGGGATAGGTAAGTTCGTCTTCTATCTTCTTTGCGAGGTCTCTCGAGATCTGGGCACAGATGGTATCGTTCACTTCCTCAGGTTTCACAATAATTCTTACTTCTCTGCCTGCCTGAATCGCGTATGATTTATTAACTCCATCAAATGACGTTGCTATCTCCTCCAGTTTCTCTACCCGTTTGAGATAGTCAACAAGGGTCTCTTTTCTGGCCCCTGGTCTTGCTGCAGAAAGTGCATCGGCAGCAGCCACGAGAGATGCCTCAACCGTCATGGGATCTCCTTCGCCGTGATGAACCGCAATGGCATTTACTATCTTGGGTTTTTCTCCATATTTCTTGGCCATGTCAGCGCCAATTGACTGATGCGAGCCTTCAAACTCCTGGTCTATTGATTTGCCGATGTCATGCAGTATGCCGGCCCTTTTTGCCAGTTTGGGATCAACCCTCAGTTCACCGGCCATGGCGCCTGCAAGATATGCTACCTCCCGTGAATGCTGAAGGACGTTCTGTCCATACGAGGTCCTGTACTTAAGCCTTCCGATGAGTTTAACAAGTTCAGGGTGGATGCCGTGCAGCCTGAGATCAAACACTGCCTTCTCCCCTTCTTCCTTGATAATTGAATTAATTTCCTTTTTTACCTTTTCAACTATCTCTTCAATCCTGGCGGGATGGATCCTGCCGTCACCCAGCAGTCGTTCCAGGGACATTCTGCCTATTTCTCTCCTGACAGGATCAAAGCATGAGAGAAGGACCGTCTCAGGGGTGTCATCAATTATATATTCAACACCGGTTGCCGCCTCAAGGGCCCTGATGTTTCTCCCCTCTCTTCCTATTATCCTTCCTTTCATCTCATCACTGGGAAGGCTTACCGTAGAGATGGTATGGTCACTGACATATTCACTCGCATAGCGCTGAACAGCGACACTCAGGACTTCCTTTGATTTCCTGTCCGCAGCTTCAAGGGCCTCGTCTTCATAACGCTTTGCAATTTTTGCGGCTTCATATTTTGATTCCTCTTCGATCCTCTGAAGAAGCTCTTTTCTGGCATCGTCAACACTGAGGTTTGATATCTGCTCAAGTTTTTCTTTCTGTGTGTGCAGCAGCTCCTCCTGGAGACGTTCCTTGTCCTGCAGGTTCTTGTCCCTGTTTGTAAGTTCTCTTTCCTTTTTGTTAAACTGGATTTCTTTTTTATCAATCTGGTCCATCTTGCGGTCAAATGTCTCTTCTCTCTGGCGCAGACGCCTGTCAAGCTGGTTTAGTTCTTTGCGCCTGTCCTTCAGCTCTCTTTCAGTATCGGTTTTCATACGGTAAGCTATGTCTTTTGCTTCAAGCAATGCTTCTTTTTTTATTGTGTTCGCCTCTTTTTCCGCATTAACGAGAACGCTGTTTGCATTAAGTTCTATTTCCTGTATTTTCTTGCTTGAGCTTACTTTATGGAAAACAAGTGTCAAGACGAAACCAATGATGAGCCCTGCTGCCATAATAACGTAAGGGTTCAATGTGCTAATCATTGTTTGCTCCTCCTTTTAGATAATCTTTTTCTGAACAGTTTTTCATAACCTGATTCTGAAGGGAAAAAGAATAATTTATTATTAGATACATATTGCTGGTCAACATAGTGGTCTTTATAGTCATGAGGATATTTATACCCAATACCCGCACCAAGCCGGGCTGCCCCCCTGTACCCCGTGCTTTTGAGATGTTCAGGCACCCTGCTCAGTCTTTCTTCCCTGACATTTGACAGTGCGTTCTCTATGCCCTTATATGACGCGTTACTTTTCGGTGCCATGGAAATATATAATGCTGCCTGGGCAAGGGGAATGCGCGCCTCAGGCATTCCTATGGCCTCAACTGCATGCAGGGCCGAAACAGCGACCTGCAATGCCCTGGGGTCTGCATTGCCCACATCTTCTGAAGCGCATATAACAATTCTTCGTGCCATATAAAGGGGGTCTTCTCCGGCTTCAATCATCTTTGCAAGCCAGTACAGGACCGCATCAGGGTCTCCTCCGCGCATGCTTTTGATAAAGGCTGAAATAGTATCATAATGTTCATCTTCACTGTAATAGAGAGACTTCTTCTGAAGTACTTCCCTGGCCAGATGTATATCGTATGTATCGATGCCCCTGCTTTTGATTATGAACACACCCATCTCCAGGGAGTTCAGGGCCCTTCGGGCGTCTCCTTCTGAAGCAGCCGCTATAAAATCCAGGGCATCAGGGGCCATTGTAATCTCCAGTTCCCCGAACCCGCTCCTCCTGTCTGCAAGCGCCCTTCCGATTAATATCTTGATTTCTGATTCACTCAGGGGAAATAACTGGAATATCATGGACCTGGATGAGAGTGCAGGGATTATGGAAAAAAAGGGGTTTTGTGTTGAGGCGCCGATGAGCGTTACTGTTCCGTTTTCAACGTCAGGCAGCAACGCGTCCTGCTGCAGTTTGTTAAAGCGGTGGATCTCATCAATAAAGAGGATAGTCCTGCCTATCTTGCGTGCGGTCTTTAATGCTTCCTTGATATCAGCTACACCGGAGGTGACAGCATTAAGGGCCTCAAAAGATGCCTGCGTCTTTCCTGCTATTATGTGGGCAAGGGCGGTCTTGCCTGTACCCGGGGGGCCATACAGGATAAGAGAAACAATTGAGTCCCTTTCGATGGCCTCTCTCAGGGGCTTTCCCTGCGATAAGATATGTGACTGTCCGATAAACTCTTCCAGGGTGCGCGGCTGCATTCTCCAGGCAAGCGGGGCAGTCCTGTCTGATTTAAATAATTCCATTTCCTCACCAGGGCCTCCCCCGGTCCTCAGACGCAGAATGCGACAACCTGAAAAGCTATGACATATAGATGTTGTTCGGGTACATGGATGGAATTAAAAAAGTCTTAAAATCTATAGAATGGCCCTCGCCTGAATTTTTTCGTGAAAACAGGAACTTTCCATATAACATCATATGAAGGAATGTCTTGCGAGGCCGCAAAATCTGATTTGTTTCTTTATAATAATCCATGCCAATGCACTTATACCCGTTGTTTATACTGTCAATTAAGGTTGCACAACTGCAAATTTTTTAATACCCACCTTGCCGTGTGGATGTAAACTTGAATCCCTGTTAATACAGGTGGGTGTCTTGCAAACAAGATCAGGCATAATCCCTGCGTGAACAGGGCGCACAACACTTGATAAGCTCTGACTCCCTAATTCTCGAATGTCGGAAAAAGTTTCCATTCCTATCACAGACAAGGCAGGCAACCTTGTTTATTTTTTATTTATAACAGATTAGCCACATATTTATCAAGTAAACTCCCGTTGACAAAGAGAGGGCCATTGCTATATAACGCCATAATTTTTAAGAACATTCTTTAGTTTTTCCCTGTTTGCTTCTGCCATTGTGCACAGGGGGAGTCTCATCTCCTCCTGTATCTTTCCCATCAGGCTCAGAGCGGTCTTGACTGAAATGGGATTTGTCTCAATAAACATGCCTTTATTCAATGGCTCAAGTTTATAATGTAACCTTCGTGCTTCCTCGATATTCCCTCCATTTGCAGCTGCGCACATAGCGGACAGGTCAGCCGGCGCCACATTGGCTGATACGGAAATAGTCCCTTTCCCGCCCAGCATAATTAACGGGAAGGTCGTAAAATCATCACCTGACAGCACGGTTATCCTTTCTCCGCACAGATTGATCACTTCACTCACCTGTGCCATATCTCCGGTTGCCTCTTTGATGGCAACAACATTTTTCAGTTCAGCCAGACGCGCAACTGTCCGGGGCAGCATATTCAGTGCTGTTCTTCCGGGAACGTTATACAGGACAATAGGGATGTCTACAGATTCGGCTACTGTCCTGTAGTGCTGGTACAGACCTTCCTGTGTTGGTTTGTTGTAATAGGGGACAACAAGCAGGACACCGTCAGCACCTATCTGCTTTGCCTTCCCGGTCATCATGACTGTCTCACTGGTTGAGTTGGCCCCGGTGCCTGCAATTACAGGGACCCTGCCGTTTACTACCTGGACCGTCAGTTCTATAACCCTGTAATGCTCTTCATACTCCAGAGTCGCAGATTCACCGGTTGTGCCGCAGGGTACAATGGCATTGGTGCCTTCGCTGATATGCCATTCAATGAGCTCGGTCAAGGCCTTTTCATCCAGTTTGTTGTCTTTAAAAGGGGTAACGATTGCTACAATTGAACCTTTAAACATAGTTCCTCCTGATTAGTCATAGATTAATATGAGATATAAAGTTTATGGCAAAGCCTGAATTAAGGTCAAGCTAATTATTATAAACAGATAACGAAGTACCAATTGAGACTATTCTTTTATTCTTGATATTTTCTTTTATAAAATATAATGTGTTATTTTAATCATACGCTTTTGCTTAATTAGTATATGTGTGATTTTATAACCAATAACCAATAACCTATAATCATATTTTTTAAATGTTCGACCTTGGAACCCAGGAACTGATTGTAATCTTTATCGTGGCCTTTCTGGTCTTTGGCCCGAAGAAACTGCCCGAACTCGGCCGGACCCTCGGAAAAGGGATGAGAGAGCTGAAGTCTGCCATGAAAGGGGTCAGGGATTCCTTTGAAGAAGCAGAGTCTGACATATCAGAAGAAATGAATAAGGCGAAGAAAGATATTGAAAAAGTCTATGAGGGTTTTGAGGTGCCGGATTTTAAGAAGGAGATCTCAAAGACGCTTAGCGATGGGCCAAAAAAGAAACACTCACAGGCTGATACATCATCAGATACTGCTAAAGAGAAACTAGAAAAGAAACCAGAGACCGGCAAAGATGGATAAGGCGCCCCTGACGGAGCATCTTGGTGAATTAAGAAACAGGATAGTTATTTCTCTTGTAGTGGTGCTGGTTGCTTTTGGGGTCAGTTTTAATTTTTCTGAAAACATCTTCAGCATTCTTACCTCCCCCATACATAACACCATTCATTTTTCCCTGAACAGCCCTTTCATCACCTTTACCCCGAATGAAAATTCAAATATAAATCTTGTATTTCTTGCACCGGCAGAAGCGGTCTGGATGCATATTAAAATATCTTTTATCAGTGCCTTTATTGTGACTTCGCCCGTGATATTTTTTGAAATATGGAGGTTTATTGCACCCGGCCTTCTGGATAAAGAAAAAAAATATGCAATTCCATTTGTGTTTACCACGACCTTTCTCTTCCTGATTGGTGCTCTTTTCTGTTTTATTATCATCCTGCCCTTTGCGATGAATTTTCTTCTTACCTATAAAACGGAAAATATTAAACCGATGCTGTCTGTCGGAAAATATGTGGATTTCTGTCTGAAATTTATTCTTTCATTCGGTGCAATTTTTGAGCTTCCTGTGCTGACGGTCTTTCTGACAAAGATGGGCATTGTGACCCCGGCGTTTCTCGCAAAGAACAGAAAATATGCTGTGTTAATTGCCTTTGTACTGGCAGCTCTTCTCACGCCCACCCCTGATGCCTTTAATCAGTCCCTTATGGCCATTCCCATAATAATTCTCTATGAAGTCGGTATCTGGACCTCAAGGATTCTGGACAGAAAGAAAAAACCGGAGAAAAAAGAGGAGGAGCAGGAGAAAGAAGAGGGTGAACAGGAGATAGAAGAGGAGTCAGAATAGTGAGGCTGCATTATCTCATGCTCAGCATGAAGAATTAAAATTTGTGTATAGAGTACCCCATACCCAGGTACGGTTCCGGTCAGTGCTGTTATTTTGTAATCATATAACTGATATTAATTATAAGAGACGTTTCTTCATATCCTGGATCCGCACGTTTCCCTGTAAGTAATAAGCATATTATCAGAAAGCATTGCAGGGCATTGCAGTTTATCAGCAGGAATTATGATGCACATAAAAAGGGTATGGTAAACTGAATAAACCTTGCTATATCTAATCGATGGAAACCATGAAATGCTTATAGAAAATCCTGTAAAGCAGAAAGAGAACATTAAGGTAGATCTATCGTGATATTCATATACTTTATCTATGGAGTAGCTTTTTTCACATTAGGAACTTCCCTGCTATTTTATCCAAAGAAGAAAAGTAGATTTGATTTAGCAAAAACATTGCCATTCATTGCTCTATTCGGCATATTTCATGGAGCAAATGAATGGATCGATATGTTTGCATTCGTGCAAATTCCAATGGCGACCAGATCTCTCAGTATTGCCGGTTTAATTATGCTGCCTGTTTCTTATTTCTTTCTCTTCATATTTGGTACGAAAAGCCTGTCCCAAATTAATAAAAAATATTCAGCACTTCATATCCTCCCGATACTGTTATTTATAACCTGGGCATTACTTACCACGTTTAGTAAACAGCAGTTCCTGTCAGGAAATATATGGGCGAGATATTTATTAGGTGTTCCCGGGACATTCCTGTCATCGTATGTATTAATGTTATATCTCCCCTATTTCAGGGAGAACATTCCTAAAATTACCAAAAACATTAAGATGGCAGCAGGCGCTTTTTTTCTTTATGGTATTTTCTCAGGCATGGTTGTACCCGAAGCAGGATTTTTTCCAGCGTCTTTCATTAACGATAACGTTTTCATTAATATGATCGGTATACCTGTTCAGGTTTTTCGAACATGTTGTGCAATAGCAATAGCCTATAGCATGTTATCCATTTTGAGTATTTTTAATTGGGAAACAAGAGAGCTGCGGATGGAAATTGATAAACGAAAAAGGCTGGAGCAGGTCCATGAGAAATTACTGGTGGAACTTGAACAGAAAAATAATGAATTAGAGCAGATAGTATTTATTACATCACATGATCTTCGTTCACCGCTTGTAAACATTGAAGGCTTCAGCAGAGAATTGAATTATTCCCTTGAGGACCTGATGGCTGATCTGGAAAAAAAGGACGATCCTGCTCATGTAATGAAACAAATTACTCCTATCGTAAAAAAAGATATTTCTGAGTCAGTGATGTACATACGTTCGAGCGTCAGGAAAATGCATTTATTATTAAACGGGCTTTTAACGTATTCCAGATTAGGTATGCTCGAATTTGATATGAAACAAATGAATATGAATAAAATAATGACTGACATTAGGAAAACGGTTGAATTCCGGCTTAAAGAAGCAGGTGCCCAGC
>CAMYJJ010000058.1 GCA_947258735.1 Thermodesulfovibrionia bacterium
ATATTGAGAGCGCCCCGATGATCCCAATCGCAAAAATAGTTAAAGGAGACAGTTTCCTTGTTTGCATATTAGCTACCGCGCCGTATAGTAAGAGCGCAATGGCCATGTCACACATATATGGCTTAAGCTCCGTTGAAAAATATATTAGCGGGTCCAGAATTGCAAAAAGTCCCAGACCTATTAAAACCGCATTCGGCTTTATATAACGTTTGGCCACCCAATAGAAGAGAAAGAGTGAAGCGATCCCGGATAAGATCGTCAACGATCTCAATGCGTATTCGCTGTAGCCAAAGGCCTGAACAGCGAGTTTTTCCAGGAGGATATATCCAACGTTTATAGATGTAGTAAGGTCCGGAATCGGCGGCAGATAATCCGATATTTTAAAGGCCAAAATAGCCTCTGCATTTCTACTTTCATCGAACCATAGAGAAGGATTGTGCAGATACCTGATAAGACGAAGGATAATGCCAATAATAATAATGATCCAGGGTAATTTCTTGTACGTATGCAGCCGGCTCAATATTTCAGATAGATTATCTCTCATTAAGGAAATCTCTTGATTTTCTTAATAAGAACAATAACTGCACCTGCTAATCCGTATTCCCATTCTTATTCGTTAACAGGAGCTTATTGATCTTGCCGATCGACAATCTGGTTTCAGCCACCTGGTCGGCGAGAAGTCCGAAAAGGAACACAAAAATACCGCCTAAAAACATCATGGCGCCTGCGGGGGTTACCTGATTTGTATATGATATGGTCTTTAAGGTCCAGAGCATACCTATCAATGTCAGAACAATACTTGTAGGAGCAAAGATCTTTAAGGGCTTAAAAAGCGAGATCATGCGCATAATTAATACCAAAAACTTCGTGCCGTCTTTAGCAACTTTGATACTGCTTTTTCCACCTTGCCGAACGTGGGCCTTAATCGGGATAAACCTGACATTGTACCCGCTGGTAGCAAAAGCCAAAGTGCTCGTTGACGGCAGTGAAAAACCATTGGGGAACAAGTGTATAAACTCCAATATCTTGTCCTTCTTAAATGCCCTGTATCCACTTGTAAGGTCGGGAATGTTAATGCCTGAAATATAAGACGCAAGCTTACTTACCATCACATTGCCGATACCCCTTCTTCCAACCCCAAATGAGTCCCTTGCTCCAACTACCAGATCATATTCATCTAGTAACCGGATCATCTCTATAATATGCTTAGGATCATGCTGCCCATCCGCGTCAATGACAACAAGCTTTTCTCCGTTCGCCTCCTGGATTCCGGTTTTAACCGATGCGCCGTTACCTTTATTGTATGGGTGCCGTATAACTGTTGTTCCGGGAACATTCCCGGCAATGGCGGAAGTATTATCAGTTGATCCGTCATCGACAACTATTATTTCATAGCTGTCATTTACATCTTTCAGTGTATTTTGCAGTGCCACCAATAAACGCTCAATAGTACTTTCCTCGTTCATGGCGGGAATTATAATAGTAATATCTTTTTTTGTCATATTTGATTTTCATTCAGAATGTTAATGATTTTCCGTCAGCTTGTCGTTTTTCATTTGCAGGAAACTCAACATATCCATTAGCTGGTAAATTGATATGTTATTATAACATAATCACTTTTCAAGAACATTCTATTTAAAGGATAATATATGTGCGGCATAGCCGGAGCTTTTCTTTACAAGAATAACCGTCCAGTTTCTGCTGAAGTCATAAGTAAAATGAATCATGAGATCATCCACCGGGGGCCGGATGATGAAGGTTTTTACCTTAAAGATAATATTGGGCTCGCCTTTAGGAGACTGAGCATTATAGATCTGGACACCGGCAATCAGCCGATCCATAACGAAGACAAGACAGTATGGGTTGTCTTTAACGGCGAGATATACAATTACGTGGAATTAAGAGAGGCCCTAGAGAAGAAGGGGCATTCGTTCTACACAAGATCAGATACAGAGGTCATTGTCCATTTGTACGAGGAATACGGAAAGGATTTTCCTCTCCACCTGAATGGAATGTACGGCATAGCCCTGTGGGACGAAAAAAAGAAGACCCTTTTGCTCGTTCGGGACAGGCCCGGTATTAAGCCGCTTTACTATGCCGAGACCAAAGATGGGGTTATGTTCGGATCTGAAATCAAGTCACTCTTAAAAGCAGGGGTCAGCAGACTGCCTGATCATGAGGCCATTAATCAATACCTCTCCTATGGCTATATTCCGTCCCCTCTGACTGGGTTCAAGTCAATAAGAAAACTTAACGCAGGCAATATGCTTATATGTTCCGGCGGAAACTGCAAAGAAAAAGAGTTCTGGGACTTAACGGACAGTAGCGCACCGATCGAAAATATGGATGAAGATGAAATGACGGACCGCCTGATCGATGAACTGACAATGGTACTGAAGAGGCAGACAAGGAGCGATGTCCCCTTGGGCATATTCCTGAGCGGCGGCATAGACTCCTCTCTTATCGCGTCAGTGGCCGTAGAGAAGTGCGGCCTGAAGCCGGACGCGTTCACTATAGGGTTTGAAGAAGAGTCCTACAACGAACTGGAGAACGCGCGTACTATAACGAACAGGCTTGGAATTAATTTACATGAGTTCATCCTGTCCGAACGTGACGTTATAAATGAAATAGAACATATAATGTCCTTTCTTGATGAGCCCCTTTTTGACTATTCCGCGATACCGGTATATTTTGTTTCAAAATTCGCCCGGTCAAAGGTAAAGACCGTTATCGGCGGTGAAGGCGGGGATGAACTGTTCGGAGGTTATCAAACCCACTATCTATACAGAATTGCTGAGTGGTACAGAAAGATACCGCAGGCATTGCGCAGCGGAATGAGAACACTAATTAACAACCTGCCTGAATCACACAGCTACCTCAGCACCGCTTACAAACTAAAGAGGTTTACATACGGAGCGGAATTCCCGTATGACGAGGGGCACTACCGATGGAAGGTACTCTTTGACGCTGATGACAAGAACAAGCTGCTCAGCAAAGAATTTCTGGAGAATGTATCCGAACTGGAATCATATAAGCCAATGGAGGAGTACTTCACCAGGTCGCGTGAAAGCGGCCTGAGTATCCCGGAGCAGCTCATGTATGTTGATTTCAAGACCTTTCTGCAGGACGATCCCCTGCAGAAGACGGACAGGATGAGCATGGCAAACAGTCTGGAAGTGAGAGTGCCGATCCTGGACAACGCCATAATCGATTTTTCACGGAATGTCCCCCTGAACAAAAAGGTCAAGGGTTTCCAGACAAAGTATTTGCTCAGAAAGACCTTATCGAGGTTTCAGCCTCATGAAATAGCCTTCGGCAAAAAGAGGGGATTTACTCCGCCGCTGGCCGTATGGATCAAAAAAGGTCTGAAAGAATATACGCTCGATTCATTGTCTGAGGAGTCGGTTTCGAAGCTGGGGTTTGTGAATCACGATTATGTTACAAGAGTCCTTGATGACCATATGAACGGAAAGGCGGAAAACAGCCGGCACATATGGGCCCTTGTGGTACTGGATAACTGGTACCGGAATTATGCTACAAGCTAACAGCAAGTTACTACCCGTATTGCATAGTATGGAAATCTTTAAAAGAGAGTAAAAAGAGTCCTGAGGCAGCCTGTTCGAGTGCTGTAGCTTGGCATCTTTTTATTTGCATGTGTTTCCATTCACTAATAATCCAGTAAACCCATTTAGAATGCCCAAAAGCACAATCAATCTTCCCGATTTCAATTGGTAGTTGTTATGCTGGAAAATAGCTGGATGTTTAATCCAGGACAAAATCTATTATCGTAACTGTACCCTGACTTGTTATCATTGTTCCGTTAATTACAGAGTTACCTACCCTCGAACTGTATTCGCAGTTATACCCGCCTTCAAGTGTGACTGATTTTGAGTGATCTATAATAAGATCTTCATCGAATTCTACTTTTTGCCCCTGGATAACGCCCCCATACGGTGCTGCGTCATAAGCTGATTGCAACGATGAATAATATATACCTCCTACCCTTGCCGGCTGATTCGGACAGGAATCATTAATCCACACCTTGTTCGGATTATTTATAGCATTTGCAACAAAGGCATCAATCTGTCCGTCTCCGTCAAGATCTTCAAGGGCGACGCCCCTGCTATTAATACTTCCCATACCCTGTCCGCTGTCTGTAAAAATACCGTTTCCGTCATTCAGCCACACCTGGTTTGGATTATTATTCGCAACATAGGCATCGATGTCTCCGTCTATGTCCAGATCTTTAAGGGCTACATACCAGCCCCATGTACTTCCCAGGTCCTGGCCGCTGTCTGTAAAACCACCGTTTCCGTCATTCAGCCATACCTTGCTGAACAAACCATTCGCAACAAAGGCATCAAGGTCTCCATCTCCATCAAGATCCTCAAGGGCTACGCCTGAGTTACCTGAATTTCCCAGCCTCTGACCGCTGTCTGTGAAATTACCGCTTCCGTTATTCAGCCACACATTGTTGGATTGACTCATGCTTGTAACAAAGGCATCAATATCTCCGTCTCCGTCAAGGTCTTCAAGGGCTACGCCTGAGCTATGTGAACTTAACAGGCCCTGGCCGCTGTCCGTGAAATTACCGTTTCCGTCATTCAGCCACACCTTATCGGGTTGACCGAAATAATTTGCAACAAAGGCATCAACGTCTCCGTCTCCATCAAGATCTTCAAGGGCTATGTCCCAGCTATATGAACTTCCCAGGGCCTGGCCGCTGTCTGTGAAATTACCATTTCCGCCATTCAGCCACACCTTATTGGGTTGATTGTTTGTATTTGCAACAAAAGCATCAACGTCTCCGTCTCCGTCAAGATCTTCAAGGGCTACGCCTGAGCTATTCGAACTTCCCATACTCTGACCGCTGTCTGTAAAATTACCGTTTCCATCATTTATCCACACCTTATTGGGTTGATACAAACCATTCGCAACAAGGGCATCAAAGTCTCCGTCTCCGTCAAGATCTTCAACGGCTACGCTCATGCTAGCAGAACTTCCCAGGTTCTGGCCGCTGTCAAAAAAACCGGCAGATACCGTAGACACATAGATGAACTGAATCAAAATAATCAATACTATGCAAACCGATACACGATGTAATATCCTTTTCATTCCATATCTCATTTTTTCATTTTAACCCTCATGTTGTCATTTCTTTAAAAAATAAATAAGCAAACTAATACCCCAATTCAAGCATACCACTCTCGATCACGAGTAGTCCTTTACTGACCACCATATCATCTATTATTGTTCTTCCTGTATTCGATGAATAGTCACAGTCATATCCGGCCTGGAGGGTGACCGCTTTACTATCACGCACAATAAGGTCCCCGAGGAAGACATATTCCCTGCTCTGGATAGTGTCATTTGTACCGGCTGTGTCATAGGCGTTCTGGAGATAATCAAAATATACTGGCGTTGCGTAGGCTATCCTTGACGGGGATGTGCTGCATCCGTACTTTATCGTTGCATAGTCATACTCAGTTCCTATTCCATCACTATATCCAATGACATATACATTGCCTGTTTTATCAACAGCAATGGCGCTTGGTTTATCAGTATGATTCCCAGGACCGTCGTATATGGCTGCCCACAGCTCATTTCCGGACGGATCATACTTGATTGTGGCATAGTCGGTATCTTTATATGTGTATGTCTCACTGTATCCTGTAACTAATACATTACCAGAGGGATCAGATAAAATATCCACTGCCAAGTCATTGTGATTCCCGGGCCCATTGTATATGGCTGCCCATTGTTCGTTACCATTTACATCATACTTTACTGTGGCATAGTCGGAATCGTAATATGAGTATGAGTCACTATATCCTGCAACTAATACATTACCTGAGGGGTCAATGGCAATTGCATTAGCAAAATCTTGCCTATTATTTCCCTGTCCATACCTCGCAACCCAAAGCTCGTTCCCGTTTGTATCATACTTTATCGTGGCAAAGTCTTCATCACCATTAAGTGATCCACGACTATGTCCGGTAACATAGACATTGCCTGAGAAATCAGATGCAATATCCATCGCTCTGTCCTTACTGTTTGCTGTACCGTTATACATTGCAACCCATTGCTCATTGCCATTCGTATCATACTTTATAGTTGCATAATCATCGTACAAAGCCGAACTGCCGCTCTTGCAAATACTACCAGTGACGTATACATTACCTGAAAAATCAATAACTATTGCTTTGGCGTAATCACGGCTATATCCCGGGCCGCTATATCTGGCAACCCACAGCTCGTTTCCGTTGGCAGCATACTTTATCACGGCATAATCTGAATAAGTACTCACACCATTACTGGTTCCGATAACATAAACTCTTCCAAAACCATCAACGGCAATGCCCTCAGCATAATCAATACTATTACCTGGGCCATTATATCTGGCAACCCAAAGCTCGTTGCCATCGGTATCATACTTGATCGTGGCATAGTCTTTATCACTCGTTCCCGTAACATAGGCATTGCCCGATGCATCGACTGCTATAGCCTTAGCACTGTCTACACCATTTCCCTGACTATTATATCGGGCAATCCACTGTTCATTGCCATCAGCATCATACTTTGCCGTCGCATAGTCTTCATCGCTCATCCCTGTCACATAGATATTTCCTGAAGTGTCAACTGCGACAGCTTCAGCATAATCTTGACTGTTTCCTAACCAATTGCTTCTCGCATCCCATTGTTCGCTGCCATCGGTATCATACTTTATCGTGGCATAGTCTCCATTACTTTCCCCTGTTACATATACATTGCCTGATGCATCTACTGTTATAGCGGCAGCATAATCATCACTATTGCCCAGTGCATTATACCTGGCTTTCCAAAGCTCAGTACCGCTGGAATGATACTTGATGGTAATAAAGTCATAATCGGCGTTTTCATCCTTACTCTTTCCCGTAACATAAATATTGCCTGAGGTATCTAATGTCAGGGCATTTGAGCTATCAACTGCATCTCCTTCACCATCGTATCTGGCTTTCCAAAGCTCGTTGCCGTTAGTATCATATTTGACAGTTAGATAGTCAGGACCGGTGCCCGGCCCGTAACTTTCACCGGTAACAATGACATTTTCTGAAGTATCAACTGCTATGGCAGTGGCTTTATCTGATAAATCCCACGGACCATTGTATCTTGATACCCACAGTTCGTTTCCTAACTGATCATATTTGATAGTGGCATAATCATAGGAGGTGGCCGAAACCTCGCTATGTCCGGTTACGTAAATATTACCAGAAGTATCCACTGCTATGGCATGGGCCTCATTAATCGAACTCACAGGCTTGTATGTTCTGACCCAGGATTCGTTACCATTTATGTCATACGTTATTGTTAGGTATGCTCCACCACTATATCCTGTAATGTAGACATTGCCCGTGGCATCGAGGGCTATGTCTGTAGCATAATAATTCGTGTATCCCGGCGGGATGTATCTGGCTCTCCAGAGCTCATTGCCATTGGTGTCATATTTTACAGTTGCACAACTACCCGCACTCGTGCCCGTAACATAGACATTGCCTGAACTATCAACCACTATAGCCTTGGCATAATCACCAAAAGAACCGCCTTGAGAAGACGCTCCTTCATACCTGGCAACCCACAACACGTTGCCATTGGTGTCATACTTTATCGTGGCATAATCTTCATCACTGTCCCCTGTAACATAGACATTGCCAAATGAATCAATAGCCATGTCAGTTACATATTCATAATCGTCTGCGTCATAAATTGCTGTCCAGAGTTCGTTACCTTGTGAATCATACTTTATCGTTTCGTAGTCCCTCGAACTGCCATAACTTGTCCCTGACACATATGTATTGCCTGACACATCTACGGCTATGACTTTTGCTTTATTAATGCTCTCAGTCGGTTTATGATATCTGGCAACCCATTGCTCAGAAGCATATGAAACTGCCGGCAATGCCGAGACCAAAGCAATGAATATAATTACTGACAGCACAACTACGCTTATTAATGATTTGCTAAAATTAGATGAGTTTTTGAAAAGAGCCTTTTTTTGCATTTTACCCCCAATGAACGGATAAATTAACAGCACTCGCTATACATGCAATATGGCATGCGTTCAATTAAACAACCGATAGAGTGAACCAATATACGGCCAGGGAAATTCTGTCATTGAATGTAACGGGCGCTAGAATAAGAAATTGATTAAAAGAAGAAATTGAGAGCGAATGTCCCGTTCAGCATTATTAAATTGTGTCACAAGCCATGACAGTTGTCAATAATAAATTACAAATCGAGGAGTTAGCCGGCATCCATAATGCAACAAACCGGGTAACTGACGCTCTGGAAATGTTTTTTTGATATCCTAAAGAGCAGCTATTTTCTTACACCCGTAATGCCTACGCCATTGGCCGAGGTCTGCTCAATCTCCGCATATCCCTTTTCTTCAAACCAGGACATGACCTCTTCAGGGGAATGGTGCCACTGGTATTTGGGGGCGATCCAGTCATTTACGCTTAACGCGCACTCGGTCCAGGACATATTGCTAAGGTTAACTTCTTTATTGTAGGCTGGGATAATATAAAGCAGGGGGACCATCGCGTATGAGAGGGCACGCTGGACAGGAACCGGCAGCCTGGAGGTTATGTTTCTGGCGAAACGGTTCCCGTATTCCCAGATAAATCCACCCTTGTGATAGACCCAGATATAAAACCTTCCGGTCTCTTTTTTGGGGAGCTTGATGACCGCGTCCACCGCCTGCTTGGTCGAAGGTGTATGGTGCAGCACCCCGTGGCTCCAGACATAATCAAAACTTTCCTCTTTCAGGGGCGGGTGCATGGCGTTTGCCTGCATGACATGTACCTTTGGACGGTCCTTCGTGATTTCATAGGCCAGATCAATACTCGGGCCTAAATCAAGCGCAAAATATTCATCACACATGCCGTTCAATAATTTCACAAACCTTCCGTGACCGCATCCGACTTCAAGCATGGTCTTTCCCTTAAAGAACGGCTCGTCGATGTTCTTGCTTGTCAGGTCTCTCAGGAACCACTCTTTGTTTTCCTTATCGGTGAAACCATAGATCCTGTCGGACTTCCCCCAGGTCTTCCACTGGTTACCGAACGTCGCCTGTGTTTCCTTGAACATTTCCCTGAAGTGCTCCTTCTCTTTTCCACTCACAGCACTGACATGGTCTTTAATATTGTCATAATGTTTTTCAGTAAAATCAGCATGCTGGTCAAATGCATCGGGAAGGAACCTCGGCACCCCTTTTACAATTGGAAAAGCTTTTCCGCAACTGCACGTAAGAAGGCCCTCATTTATCTCGTTTTCATAGCACTTTTTACAGTGCACCGCCGTTTCATCTGTCCTGGTTATTTCAGGATCGGGATTGCTACAGTTGGAAGGGCACAGATTGTTGTCACTGAGATTTTCAGCGTCACTGTATGTGACGTTACTGCTATTAAACACTTGAATCTCCAGTTGGCCTTTGCAATGTGGACATTGCAGTAAATCTAATAATCTGTATTTCATAGTTCGTATCCTAATGAGATGAATTTATATGTTAATAATATGTCCGAGTGTTTGTCAAAATCATGTGTTCCCGCTATTACTTCTGATGGCCTGAGAGGCCTTAAGCTTGGCATAGTTCATGACAAACCTTCTGAGCGGCGCAATAAAAAACCACTTTATATGGTCCCGCTTCATGAGGACATAAGCCATATCGTACGCAGAGCCTGCTGCAAAATCAAAAATAATATTTGATAACGTAAATGTCTGATATCCCAGTTCCTGAACAGCATAAGCAAACTGGTATGTTCTCTCGTAAATCTGTTGTAATGTTTCATTATGGGAATGATAGACCCTGGCTTCCGGTTCATACATCACTTTATAGTCCTTTTTTATAATCTTTCTCATCCAGTTCTCATCTTCACAATATGCCAGTTTTTCGTCAAAATATACTTCTTCCCAAACTGTCTTTCTAATGGCCGAACTGACATTGCCGAACACAAAAGGAGGTCCGGGTTTGATCTCATGTTTTTCTTCGGTAAATTTTTTTAATAGTCCCCTTCTGTCAAATGGATTGCAGTCAGGCCATGGCAAAGTATTGCTCATAACCGCGGCAACATTATTGTCACTAAAATTGGAAATCATAATCTCAAGCCAGTCCTTTGAGAGCGGCCGTGAATGTGCACTCAAACAAATAACATATTCACCTTCCGCTCTTTGAAAACCATAATTAAGGGCATATCCCCATGTAAATTCATCAGGTCTAATTTTAAATATTTTTACCGGATATTTTCCTGCTGTTTCTAATGTCTTGTCCTCCGAACCGGAGTCTACAATAAGGACTTCATAATTCTTGTATGTCTGGGAAAACAATACTTCCAATGTTTTTCCAATATATTTTTCTTCGTTTTTTGTCCTTATTAATATTGATACTTCAGCTTTATGGTTATTGGCGCCGGTCTTCATGCTCTATTCTTTAACGCTCATATTTTAAAGTATCGTTTGGATATTGCCAGGGCAACAATAGCCAGATCAAGTGAATGCCTAAATAATCCGTCATTCATCATTCCAAGAAATTCAGCAGGTGTGACCAGAGAGACTTCTATTCCTTCATTCTCATCAGGATTGGGAAAATGATTAACTTCCACGTCCTGCGCATAAAACGCCCATTGCCGGTTTTCAAGCCGCCCTGTGTCAGGATAATTTTCTCCAAGTAAAATTACTTTTTTTGCCGTACAGTTTGTCTCTTCCTTTAATTCACGTATTATCGCCTGCTCAGGTGTTTCCCCTTCGTCCATGTGCCCGCTTGGCAGTTCATAAGCATAATCTTCTATGGCAGGGCGGTACTGCCTTACAATAATGAACTTATCTTCGGGGGTGCGGGCAAGTATAGAAACATAGTCTGAGGGCTTTATTGAATAGTAAGTCTGTTCCACGGGTTCATGCGGCAAAATGACAGTTTTCCTAATTTGATCATACCAGGGTATTGAGGAGTCTATTTGTACCTTAAGTATTCGAGGTTTTTTCATTAAAATAATCCGCAAAAACTCTTATATACCAACAGACCTTCAAACAATTATTTGGCACGGCACGTTAAGCGCAGGTTCATCAGCCTAACAACAAGTTTCAGGAATTGAGGAATCTCTTTTTTTATAGAGAGCTTTGACTGGCCCCTGTCGGCAGCTCTTTCTTCAAATATGATTGGGATCTCCATTGCACGATACCCCTGGTGAATTGCCCAGAATGAAAACTGGACCTGAAAATTAGGATGTCCCTTCTGGTCAAGTTTAGAAGACACATCCTCAAATAACTCTTTTTTGAAGGCCCTGAATGTATGAGTACAATCGGTCAGCGGGATGCCCAGAAAAAAACGGCACATAAAGTTCATTCCCCTGCTTCCAACATCTCTTATAACGGATTTACCTACCTGTTCTCCACCAGCCATATACCTGGATCCTATCACAAGGTCGTAGCCACTATCGAGCTTTTCCTTCATTTTAAACAGATCCACAGGCGATTGGGAAAGGTCAGCATCAATACACATCACATACTTTCCTTTTGCAGCCTTATAACCTGCATGATGCGCAGCTCCTATGCCTTCTTTCTTGCCATGCTGGACCAGTCTTACCTGAGGCATTATGCCCGATAAGCGTTCAACTTCATCAGCGGTACCATCAGGGCTGTTGTCATCAACAAAGAGAATCTCCATCTCAGAGGAAACCTGATCAAATGCAGCCATGACCTCTCTGGCAGTTGGTTCTATATTCAGCTTTTCATTATAAACAGGTACAACTACCGAAATTAAAGGCTCTGTCACAAATATCTCCTATTCTTTATAATGATCCATATACCATTTCATGGTAATGGCAACCCCTTCTTTCAGAGGGACCTCTGCTTTAAATCCGGTTATTCTTTTTAACTTTGAAGTATCTGGACAACGTCTCGACACTGAACTGCTAAAGCCCCCGCACTCTTTAAGATCAGATTTTTCACCGAAAATATCCATCATAAGAGTTGCCAGGTCATTAATCGTTGTTTCAGTAGAATTGCCTATATGCACTATTTCGCCGTCACATTCAGGGGTCGTTGCTACCAGGTTAGTTGCCTTAACAGCATCGTCAACATAGCAGAATGCCCTCGTTTCATTACCGCCATAAATATTGAACGGATTTTCACGCTCTTTCAAACGCAAAGCGAATTCGGGGATTACATGCTTGAACCCCATTCGCGGCCCGTAAATATTATGATAGCGTATAACTGATGTGGGCACACTAAATTTCTTCCCAAAATGAATACAGAGGAACTCTCCCATAAACTTGCTCGTCCCGTATGAAAACCTGACATCTGTAGGCTGCGGGAATATTACGGGAGCAAGCTCATCCGTAGGGATTTTCAAAAGGTCAAACTTATCCGCACCCGCATATACTTCTGAAGATGAAGAGTAAAGCAGGCTTCCCACTTTTTGAGTTTCCAGCCAGTTAAGCAGGTTAAGGGTCAACAGCAGATTATCTCTGCATACCTCATAAGGTATCTCATAAAAAAGACGAGTGCCGTTTATCGCCGCCAAATGGTATGCAATGTCAATTGTTCCTTCGACATTTACACCTGTTATGGGCTTTTTCAGATCAACATGGAACAGCTCTACATTTTCATGATCTATTAGCGATTCGAACTCCGAATCCTTTTTGCCTTCTGACTTGAAGAAATTATCAAACAAGATCACCCTGTCACCAAGCTCAAGGTGATAACAGGCCAGATGATATCCTATAAAACCGGCACCGCCTGTAATCAGTATCTGTTTCATTTTTTATCCTTAATAAAGTTCAAGATTGTATCCGTTACATATTCTA